>JAHIZN010000180.1 GCA_018814245.1 bacterium | reverse complement strand
TAATCTGTCGTAGCATTGATGCCCAAATCATGAGTTTTCAC
Source organism: bacterium (assembly GCA_018814245.1). Classification (GTDB taxonomy): domain Bacteria; phylum UBA9089; class CG2-30-40-21; order CG2-30-40-21; family CG2-30-40-21; genus CG2-30-40-21. Next base: position 7,452 of record JAHIZN010000180.1, on the reverse strand, counting down.
ACAGTCTGTCTGTATCTGCCCTCTGCTGTGTTTGTTCTCTGTTGTAGGGGCAGACCTATGTGTCTGCCCTCTGTGAAGGAAAGAAGGTAACTGCTCAATATCCTGTGGCAATTCGCAAGAGGTTGAAAGCAACAGTAACTATTCAGACAGCAAGAATGCAGATACAGAGAAAGAGCCGCAAAGGGTGTGAATTCTAAGAGATAAACCATTATCGGGCGGGCGGTTACATTGTTTCGCAATTATTTTCCCTAAGGAGCTTACACCCTTTGGGGTTCTTTCCCTGCCAGAGGTGCTACCTCTTTTTCGCTTGCAATTGTGAAAGTAGAGACGCAAAATTTTGCGTCTCTATAGTATGGCAATCTTCGTAGCTTGCAAAATCCACAGGTTATTGAGCAGTTACGAAAGAAGGATTTACAAATGAAAACCTTTATCGCTGAAAATAATGAACAAAATATAATCTGTGAGATAAACATTACTCCTTTTACAGATATGTTTTTAATTCTGTTGATTATATTTATGGTAGCAACACCGTTTTTGATGCAGGAAGGGATAAAGGTTAATCTGCCTTCTTCCGGTGTAAGTCAGGCTCAGCCTGAAGGGGTAATCGTTACCCTGACAAAAGATAGTAAAATATTTATTGAGAATGAGGAGGTAACCATAGAAAACCTTAGCAATATCTTAATAGAAAAGATTGGAAAGGCTAAGGAAAAATTGGTTATTGTGCGGGGAGATAAGGATGTTGTGTTAGGTATTGCCGTAAATATTATGGATGTGGCAAAGCTCGCAGGGGCAACGAAGATAGCCATTGCTACAGTGGTGACAGAAGAGGAGAAAGGATTGACCGAGGTTGAAAAACCATTTAGGTAACAGGAATACAGAATTCAGGAGTTAGAAGGCAGGTAGCGGCAGATCTATGTGTCTGCCTTGATAAGTTATTGCTGAATTCGGAATACCTAAATAGTTATCTGTTTTCTCTGTGCTCTCTGTGTCTCTGTGGTGAAAAATTATAAAAAAACGGAGGGGGAGAAAATGAACGAGGAAATTACAAACCAAATGGAGGCTATCGGTCAGGATGTTACCAGAAAGATAGAGGAATTGAAACAGAGGGTAAATATGAGGCTTAATGAGACATGCAAAAGACAAGTGTCTTGCAATTATGATATGGAAACAAAGAAGGCTGCATAAGAGGTAGTATTTTAGCCAACTGAAGTAAAAACTAACCGCAGAGACACGGAGACGCAGAGAATTTATGCAAAGTCAGAAGTAACTATTCAGTAGCAAAAATAAAATGCCACAGATTCACAGATTGAATGTATGAAATATTCAAAAAAGGAATATTTGTTAGAGCTAATTGTAAATTTTGGTAAAAATCTCATTGATACCAAAAAGAATGATCTTTTAATCTGTGAATCTGTGGCTTTCAAAGAGATATACTGAGTAGTTACAGTCAGAGATTAAATTATTCTGTTATCTGTCATCTCTGTGAACTCTGTGTCTCTGCGGTTCATATTCTTTTCTTACACTTCACTTGGGTAAATAGTTATCGTAAAAGAATACAGGGAGAGGAGAAAAGTGATTGAATTAAGGGCACTCAATCGACCATTAGCAGTTTCAATAATTATTCATCTATTCATAGCTATGATTTTCTGGTTTATTGTTATTAAACCGCCCAAACAGATTCAAAGATTGGTAGAGGTTAGCTTAATAGAGCTTCCTGTTTTTAAGGTGCAGGAGCAATTATTACCACCACCTGAGCTTGAACAAATAAAACCAAAAATGGTGCGAGCAAGGAAGGAAATAAGAATTATCCCCCCTGTAACGCCACCAGTTCAACAAAACTATCAAAAATTATTTAATAGGGATGCTATTCTTAAACCCAAACAAATAGTAGAACAACCGATAAAATTAGAGAAACCTTCTTCCCTTCTTGTCGAACAGCCAATTAACAGGGTTGAGGAAAAGCATGATATATCTCTTCCAGTAGCTCATTCTGTAGAATTACCAAAAGAAGATGCCATGAAAAAGGGTCCATTGGATATTGCACCGTCGCCACCATTGCCTCATTTCACAGCAAAGGGTTCTTCTATCCAGATTGAAGGCTTGGGAAGTCGAAAAGCAAAATATCAGCCCATGTTTAAGTTGCCATCATCTATTGAAGAAAAAGGGGTAAGTCTGAGTGGATCTCTAAAATTTTGGGTGTCGTCAGATGGATCAATAGACAGGGTGGAAATAATCAAAACATTTGGCTACTCAGAGGTGGATAGTTTAGCCTGTGCTGCCGTGTATAGATGGAGATTTAAGGAATTAGAAGAAGAACAAGGGGATGGAGCTGACTGGGGAATTGTTAGATTCAGGATACAATTGAATTAAGAGTAATCGGGCTCTTTCTTACCTCAAATGGGTAATCTTATTTTATCGGTTCTTCTGTAAATTTTGTGAAAATAGGCTAACCTGTGCAAGTAGAAAACACCACTTGTTTACAGAGAAAGAATCACAAAGGGTGTAATTCCTTAAGACTATAGCCTCATGTCAGGTTCTTTCATTTGCAATTACCCTAAATTAATCGTCAATTATTTTCCTTATAGATTACACCCTTTGTGGCTCTTTCTTCTTTCGTTTACAAAGGGGGCTACCCATTTGAAGCAAAAAAGAGCCAGTAATCGTTCAGCTATCAGTGGTCAGCCTGTAGTTTTTACAAGGCATTACAACAGAAAAAACAGAAAGGTGCAAAGTCAGGACATCTTTGCCAGATGTGCTGCTCTTGTTGTCAGTTTTCCTGCCAATCACTGACCGAGAGCTATCTTCTTTTTTGCTTGACAACTATTGTTTGTTGTGGTATCCTAAAGACATGAATTGTTGTGGAGCAAAATAAATGACTTTTACTATTATTCCGATTATAGCTGGGCTTATCAGCCTTGGTATAGGGGTTTTTGTTTTCAGAAAAGAACCAAAAAAAAAGCCTAACAGGATTTTTTTCCTCTTAGGGTTATCTCTTGTTGTTTGGAATCTTACTTCTCTGGGTGTATACTGTGCCTCAAGTGCCGGGGATGCTTTGATATGGATAAAATTATTCTATATTGGACTGGTATTTATCCCATCTCTCTTTTTCCATTTTGTATTAACTGTAATTGATGATCATACTATCTTAAACAGAAGGGTGTATAGTCTTGGATATGGGCTTAGCTACTTGTTCCTTTTATTTGCAGGCACAGGATTCCTTGGTCAGGATATTACCTATATTGGAGATTACTACTATCCGACACTTGGCAAGATAGGAAATATATTCTTAATCTTTATGTTATCATTTGGGGGATATGGTTGTTATCTGCTCATTCACAGGGGACTGAAAGCAGTTAACCTTGTAGAAAAGCGGCAGTTGGGATATTTTTTGTCAGGAGGGTTAATACTATTTGCAGGTATTGCTACTAATCTCCTTTGTTCTCTTGGAATATGGGTATATCCATCAGGACATGCAGCAACAATTATCTATTCCTTTATCACCTCTTATGCGATTATAGAACATCGTTTGATAGGGGTAGAGATTAGCGGATTAGTTTCATATAAAAGGAAGCTCCTTTATTTTTTGGCAAATACGATACCAATAATTATTATCTTTGTTCTGGCTCTTGGAATTGAGGGATTGTTTCAGAAATTTGCCGGTGGCAGTTCATTATACTTTAGTATAGGAGTGATTATGGTATCTGCATTATGTCTTAATTGGGGACGGCAGCAGATACAGCCATTTATTAATCAATATCTTTTTAGGCAAAACCCCTGTCAATGGCATCTAATAAAGGATATTTCTAACCAGATTGCAGCTATATTTGATAAAAATGTGCTGCTGAATACACTGCTTAATACTGGGGCAAATCTTATCTGCACAGACAAGGCAGCTATTCTTCTCTTAGATGGAGCAAAACAAGAATATTTTATAGGTCTTGGTCTGGGAATAAATCTGGCAAGAAAAAAGACCATGCGGCTTAAAAAGGATGAAGGGCTGGCTTTATATCTGACTGATAAAAAAAAAATACTTTTAAGGAGTGAGGTTTCAAGGTCTAAGCTGCAAAATAATCCCTGGAGAGAGATAAAAAGGGATATGGAAAAAATAGAGGGTGTGGTATGCATTCCATTGCTAAATAAGGAGGAATTGTCAGGGATATTAATTTTGGGTGAGAAATTTTCAGGGGAAGCCTACCGGGATGAAGATGTAAAAATATTATCAATTTTAGGGGCAAAGGTATCTATGGCTCTTGAAAATATATGTTGCTATAACGAATGTATAAAAAATCTTACAAATATTATTCTCTCATTAATAGTTGTCTTAGAGTCAAAGGATAAATACTTTAATGGCCATTCAAAAAGGGTTGCCAAATATTCATCCTCGATTGCTAAAGAACTTGGGTTGGATGAGGATGCAATAGATGCAGCAAGTAGTGCTGGTTTTTTTCATGATTTGGGCAATATTGGAGTATCAGAACAGATACTTCAAAAGACTACGCGACTAAACAAGGGTGAATTCAGGCATGTCAAACAACATGTCATTATTGGAGCAAGAATTATTGAATCCATATGTCTTAAGCCAGATATTGTTGATGGAATACGATATCATCATGAAAGATTAGATGGCTCAGGGTATCCATTTAATCTGGCAGGTAAGGATATTCCGTTAATAGCCAGAATATTGGCTGTAGCAGATGTGTTTGATGCTATGGTGACAGATCGGCCATATAGAAAAGCATTTTCTATGGAAGATGTTATTATTGAGTTAAAAAATAGGAGCAATACCTCTGGTAGCTGTGGATGTGAGCTTGATCCAAAGGTAGTTGCTGCTCTTATCCATGTTTTAGAAAAGGATCATCTGCTCAAAAAGCGTACAAAAAAAGCAGAAGGGAGGAAAGGCAATGAAAAAATGTTATGATGTCAGGGGTTGTCCGGCAAGTCATTATTTAAGGTGTTCAGCCTATGCCTCTGGCAAGGATTGTTGGGATGTTACGGATATTCCATGCTGCAAAAGGAATGATAAGGAAAGGTGTAAAGAGTGCAATATATATCAGGGAGTGTTTGGTATTGTTAAGAAGGAGATATAATTGAATCGCGAATCTCGGATTGCGAATTGCTAATTGTTTGTTCCCCGCTGGCAGGCGGATGGAACCTTAAGGTGATGAGGATTTACGATGAAAATCAGCCGTGTGGTAATTATTGTCCTTGATAGCGTTGGCATAGGAGAGCTTCCGGATGCAGCAGATTACGGGGATATGGGAAGCAATACCCTGCAGAATTTAGCCGTAGCTGTTGGAGGGTTAAATCTGCCTGCCTTGCAAGGGCTTGGTCTTGGAAATATAGTATCATTGTCAGGACAAAAGGAAAATTCGGGGCTTGATATTCGCAATTCGCGATTCGCGATTCGCGATTCGCGATTCATAAAAGGCTGCTTTGGAAAGATGCAAGAGGCATCAACCGGCAAGGATACAACCATTGGGCATTGGGAAATAGCAGGCATTATCAGCCAAAAGCCATTCCCTGTTTACCCACAGGGGTTTCCTCGAGGGGTGATTAAGGCATTTACTGCGGCTATTGGACAAGAAATTTTGGGGAATAGGACTGCCTCTGGCACGCAAATTATTCAGGAGCTGGGGGAAGAACATATCAGGACAAAATGTCCAATTGTATACACCTCGGCAGACAGTGTGTTTCAGATTGCTGCACATGAGGAGATAATTCCTCTTTTAGAACTGTATCATATCTGTGAGATTGCCCGGGGGTTGTTGGTTGGGCAACACAAAATAGCAAGGGTGATTGCCAGACCCTTTGTCGGACAGCCAAATAACTTTAAGAGAACAGCAGGCAGGAGAGATTATTCTGTTGTGCCGCCGGAAAAAACTATTCTTAACCTCCTTTGTGAGGCAGGATATGAGACCATTGGGATTGGCAAGATAGGGGATATATTTGGAGGCAGCACCTCTAATACCTGCTCTGGTTTAACTAAGAGCATCCTTACGCATGGTAATGCTGATGGTACAGATAAGACCATTGAATGTCTTAAGCAGGATTTTGAGGGTATGGTCTTTGTCAATCTGATAGATTTTGATATGCTTTATGGGCATAGAAATGATATTGAGGGATACAAGAGAGCACTGGAGGAATTTGACCAGGCTTTACCAGAAATAATTCGGGCTATGAGAGAAACAGATTTGCTTATCATTACGGCTGACCATGGGTGTGACCCAACTACACCGTCTACTGACCACTCAAGGGAGTATGTTCCCCTATTAGTTTACGGTGCAGCCATCAGGCAAGGGGTTAATCTTGGTATTCGCCAAACCTTTGCTGATGTAGGGAAAACCATTGCAGAGATATTTGAGGTTAAGGGATTGAAGAATGGAGAAAGCTTTTGGGGGGCAATTATGAATTAAGAATTTGTTGACCGTGGCTTGTTTTTTCCTGCTTTAACATTTATAATTCATAATTTTATAACAGTTCAGCTAACCGCAGAGACGCAGAGGCACAGAGACGGAATCAATCGTATGGTTGATAAATTTTGAATTTTCTCTGCGTCTTTGCGTCTCTGCGGTGAACTATTGCATAATTTGTATAACAGGGGGTTTGTATTATGTTTATGGAACGATTAAAAGTAAGTGATGTCATGACCAGAGGGGTAGTGGCTATTCATGAAAAGGCAAGCGTAAGGGATGCCATAGAAATAATGGCTGATTACGATATCTCAGGGCTTGTGGTTACGACATCTATGGACAGGGTTATTGGTGTAGTAGCAGAGATAGATATTGTTAAGGTATTGGATAAATGCTTTGATGAGGTAACGGTTAAAGAAATTATGACCGCACCTGCTGTAACCATTGGAAAGCAGGAGAGCCTTAAAACGGCTTGCCAGATGATGCAGGAGAAAAATATCCATCGCATAGTGGTTTTAAGCGAGGAAACAGGTGTTAGCGAAAATGGGGATAACCCTGTTGCGTTTCCATGCGGTATCATTTCTATCTCTGATGTGATAGAGGTGATTGCTGCATCAAGGCAGAAAATAATAATTGAAGGATAACGGTTGACAGGTCGAAAATTGATGGGAGGGTAGAGGTGTATGTATAATTGTGAACAGGATGGATTGTTGGTTGTTTTTTCTCCTGTTACGGATAGAAAGTTTATTCGTAATACACAGAATAAGATTGTCCATATTAGTACTTGTCCAAGCCTGAAAACAAGGCATGAAAAAAGTCCTAAGGATATAGTACATTCTAATTATCGAAAATGTCCTTTGTGTCTTGGATGATTTAGACACAGGCATAGGCAGACTGTGTGAAAACTCATGATTTGGGCATCAATGCTACGACAGATTAACGAGAAGAGAAAGAGCCACAAAGGGTGTAAATTCTTAAGATGAACCCTCATCAAGCTCATCTTTACCTTATTATCGTTGAATTATTCTCCCTAAGATATTTA
>JAHIZN010000179.1 GCA_018814245.1 bacterium | reverse complement strand
TAAATTTGAGGGCGAATTTCTCGGGATTTTTGCAGGATTTGTATTTAATATTTTTGGTGCACCAATCAGGCATCATAATGATATTCGTCGGGCAACAAGATGTTCTATAGAGATTCAAATGGAGATAAAAAAGTTTAATGATGAAAGAACAATGCGTGGACGAGAGATTATGAAGGCAGGCATGGCATTGAATACAGGCGATGTCTTGATTGGTCACTTTGGAAGCAATCGCAGAATAAGTTATTCTGCTATGGGTGAGCCGGTTGATTTGTGTTATAAATTTTGTGAAATGGCAGAGCCCGGACAAGTACTTGCTACCCAGAGTATCTGTGATGATATCAAGGATCTCGGAGATGTCATTCTCTTGAGACCATATCGAGTCTCCAATACAGCCAAACCTATCCCTGTGTTTCACATAAAAAACTTAAGACAATATCATTCTGAGCTAAGTGTAAAATATACAGGTATAGCTTAATGAACTATGAATCATCTATTGCGTATCTTGAAGGACTTCAACAATTTGGAATACAACTTGGGCTAAAAAGGGTCATTCGCCTTCTTGAATTGATGGGCAATCCTCACAAAAATCTAAAATATATCCATGTTGCCGGAACCAATGGTAAGGGTTCTACGGTTGCCTTTCTTGCCTCAATCCTGAAACATTCCGGGTATAGGGTTGGGGTTTACACATCCCCACACCTTATCCGATTTAATGAACGCATAACCCTCAATGAAACAGCATCTCTGGCAAATAACCAGATTCCTGATAAGGATATTGCCCGATTAACCGGGCAAATATCCGGACATATTGAGTCTTCAGGTTTGCAGGTTACCTATTTTGAAGCAACCACTGTCCTTGCCTTTGCCTATTTTGCAGAAAAAAAGCCGGATTTTGTGATATTAGAGGTTGGGCTTGGCGGCAGATTGGATGCAACTAATGTCATTATTCCACAAGTGAGCATTATCACCAATATTTCGCTTGAGCATACTGCTGTCCTAGGAAATACTATTGAGGAAATCGCCACGGAAAAGGCAGGGATTATCAAGCAAGGGATACCTGTGGTCTGTGGAGTGATGGACGAAAAGGCTTTGCTAACCATCAAGAATATAGCAGAAGAAAGATCTGCCCCTTTTTATGTTGTGGCAGAGGAGGAAGGCGACAAGACTTCAGACACCAAACCATCTGATTGTAAACCTATCCAGCTATCCCTCATGGGAGCTCATCAGCTTCAGAATGCAGCCTGTGCTGTTTTGGCTGCAAGGATATTGGCAGAACAGGGTATTAATATCAATCAGGCTGAGATTCCGAATGCCTTATCTTCTACTCATTGGCCCGGCAGGCTGCAGGTCATTGGGCAAAAACCTTTAATGGTGGTTGATGGAGCACATAATCCTGCTGGTGCCAAGGTGTTACGGCAGGCAATCGATGAGTGCTTTACCTATGATCAGCTTATCCTTGTTCTCGGCATTCTTGATGATAAGGATCAAACAGCGATGTTAGGAGAGTTGATCGCTGATAATCAGAGGCTAAAGCTCCTTATTCTGACTAAACCAGAGACAAGCAGGGCATTTCCGCCAGACAAACTGCTTGAAGAGGCAAACAAATATCGTGTTCCAGCCATGGTTTGTGATGATATTCCTACAGCCATAACCCAGACAATAAAGGCAGCTAATGATAATGATATGATTTGTCTGGCAGGGTCATTGTATGTAGTGGCAGAGGTGCTTCTATGGTTCAGCAATTCTAATTGCTCAATAACCTGTGGATGTTGCAAGCCACAATTAACAACAGGCAAACGATTACAAGGGAAAGAGCCACAAAGGGTGTAACTCCTTAGGGAAAATAATTGGAAGCAATAACGATAACAAGATAACCACAAATGAGAAGAGCCCGATAATGTTTTATCTCTTAGAATTTACACCCTTTGTGGCTCTTCCTCTGTATCTGTATTCTTGCTGTCTGAATAGTTACTGTTGCTTTCAACCTCCTGCAAATTGCCACAGGATATTGAGCAATTACAGCAATTCTAATTTTGGTGAGAATAATAAGCAGCTGTATCCCTTTACCCTACCCTTCCCAACTCAAGCCGATCCCTAAACTCGTAGAAAAATGTTTGTTTGATTGCCTGATGGTCAATATCTGTCAAAAAGGGGTCATTTTTTATCAGGGCAAACGCCTCTTTTCTTGCTATCTCAAGTACCTGAACATCATAAACAATATTTGCTATTCTTAATTCCGGCATCCCATGCTGTCTTGTGCCAAAGAATTCCCCGGGACCGCGTATCTCAAGGTCAACCTCTGCTATCCTGAACCCATCATTTGTCTCACACATGGTTTTTAGCCTCTTTGTCCCCTTGAAAACCGTTGTTGTTGGGTCATCTATCAGATTAATCGGTGTATTTGAATTAACCAGATCCGCTATTTTCTTATCAGCCATAAGGATACAATAAGATTTATGTGCCCCCCTTCCTACCCTGCCCCGCAGCTGATGAAGCTGAGCAAGCCCGAATCGTTCAGCATGTTCAATAAGCATAATCGTGGCATTGGATACATCAATCCCTACCTCAATCACTGTCGTAGAGACAAGGATATTTATCTGATGATTATAAAAGGCAGTCATGGTCTCATCCTTTTCTTGTACCTTCATCTGTCCATGAAGAAGCCCAAGCTGAAACTCTGGAAATACATTCTTTAATTCCTCAAACATCACTGCAGCAGCCTTGAGGTTAATCTCCTCTGACTCTTCAATCAGGGGATACACAATATATGCCTGCCTCCCGTCCAATACCTCCTGACGGATAAAGGAGAATATCTTGTCCATGCTTTGTTCTGAGCGGCAGCGGGTAATAACGGGCTGACGATTTGGCGGCAGCTCATCAATGACAGAGGTTTCAAGGTCTCCATAGAGGGTAAGTGCCAATGTTCTTGGGATAGGGGTAGCGGTCATAACTAAGATATCGGGTGTAACGGGTTGATTATTTTTATCCCTTGCCTTTTCCTTCAAGGCAGCCCTTTGAACAACCCCAAATCTATGCTGTTCATCAATGATACACAAGCCAAGCTGCTTAAAGGCTACGGCATCCTGGATAAGTGAATGGGTGCCAATCAATATATTTATCTCGCCCTCATTTACCATGGCAAGCAGGCTGTCCCTTTGCCGTTTCTTTGTACTGCTGGTTAATAGCCCAAGCCTTATCTTTAATGGAGCTAAGAGGTGCTCAAGGGTCATGAAATGCTGTTCAGCCAATATCTCGGTTGGCGACATAAAAGCGGTTTGATAGCCGTTTTCGCAGGCAATCAAGGCAGCACAGGTAGCAACCACTGTCTTGCCGGATCCAACATCACCATGAACAAGCCGATTCATGGGCACAGGCTGAGACATGTCAGACATTATCTCATTTATTACCCTTTTTTGTGCCTTAGTCAGGGTAAAGGGAAGGGAGTCAATAAAGGCATCTACCATCTTCCCATGAACAAAATATCGTATCCCTTTTTCTTTGGTTGCAATCTTTTTTTGAGAGATCCCAAAGGCAAGCTGAAGAAGAAAAAATTCATCAAAGACCAGCCTTTTTCGTGCTTTTTTGTATTCTTCATGACTTTCGGGCAGATGGATATTTTTTAATGCAGTAGGATAATCAGACAATTGTTGTCGCAGAAGTATCTCAGTTGGCAGCATATCCTTAATATCGGGAAAGTTCTCAATTGCCTGATTTACTGCCTGACGAATCATCCTCTGTCCGATAGATGCAGGAACACTCTCATTCAGTGGATAGATAGGGACAATTCGGTTGGTATGCAGCAAGTCCCTTTCCTTTTCATCAATCACCTCATACTCAAAATCCGTAACCTGAATCTCTCCGCGATACCGACGAATACGGCCCGTAACAAACACCTTGTTTCTTGGTGGAAGTATCTTATCCATATTAGACTTACCAAAAAAGAGAATATACACATAGCCTGTCCCATCAGAGACACATGTTTTGGTAAGCTTTATGCCCTTGCGATGAAATGCAGCATTGGTATGCCCAAGTACCATGCCGGAAAATGTTTCCCTTTGCCCATCCTGAAGAGAGAATATGGGCTTTACCTTACTTCTATCCTGATAATCCCTCGGATAATAGGTCAAGAGATCATAGATAGTCTTTATTCCAAGACACTCAAACCTTTTGGCTTTTGCCTCGCCGACCCCTTTAAGAAATTGAACTGGCATGTCTAATTCGTGTAATAGGTTCATGGATAGTATTATACCTTAGAATGGATAGAATAGTCAAGCGTGTTTTTTTGAAATGTCACAGCAAAGTGAAAATGTCAGCAGTTTGATGAAAAGGGTCAAGCGGAACTGATAATCAGCGTCAATACCATGCCATATATAGCAGCAATTCTCGGTGAACAATTGACCGTGCAACAATCTAATATTGTATACAATGATTGCCTGTATTGCCTTAAAGATATTCCAATTGACAAGGCAATCGACCGTCAGCATGCAAAAACATTAGGCAATATGTGATATT
>JAHIZN010000178.1 GCA_018814245.1 bacterium | reverse complement strand
GATTATAAATTATTTACAATCCTATAGAATTTCATCTTTCAATTTATACGATATTTCATTTTTAGTCATAAATCTCTGCGGTCTTTGCGATTTTTCTTACTTTGTGACCTTTGCGTGATATTGTTACTGCTGAGTAGTTACCTATTTTATAGGTATGAGAAGGGGGGCTGTGTTAATGATCACACAAGATGCCTTGAATCAGTCTGCCTTGCAGGTAAGGCTTGATGTTATAGATGGCCCTATGACAGGACAGAGTTTTACCATTGATAAAAAAATGACTGTAACCATTGGCCGCTTACCAGAAAATGACTTCTGTCTTCCTGATGATCATGGCATCTCCCGTAAAAAACATACTTGTATTACCATTGAAGATAAAAGATGTTTTGTTGAAGATATGGGGAGTACATACGGAACATGGGTTAATGGGGACAAGATTACTCAAAAAACATTAGTTGAGTTTGGAGGGGTTTTTGTTATAGGGAGTTCTACTATAAAAGTAACGCTCCTGTCTACAGAAATACCTGAAAAATTGCCTGTATCTATTGACCTGAATAAGCAGCAGATAGAGCAACTTCAAAAAGAAAATGCTAAATTGAGACAGGATATTGAAAAATTGCAGAAAGGAATGAGCATTGCTCAGCCAATAGACAGGAATATCCTTGAATACCTTTTAGAAAAAGATGGGATTGAAACCATAGATAATTATGAGCTACGGGTACTTTGTAACATCTATCAGTTTGCATTGAAGATAGAAGAATTTACCATAGCTTTAGTTTGTTCTTTAACAATAAAGGCTGATTTATCAGGAATATGGAAACTTCCATCACATCCTATGCGGCTAAAGGCTCTGATTGCTCAATTTTTGGAAAAAAATAATATTGAATCCGCGGAAAAGATAAATAGATACCTTAAGGACTTGAATAATTGGCTAATATCTGTAGTAACAGGGTATGAAGAGGCAGTACCCCTGTGGTTTAATGACTTGTGGAAAAAGATTGCTCCTGAGAAAATCGAAAATATCTCTGGAAAGAAAAAGCTATTTGGACTTCCGGAGGCGGCGGCATGGAATCAGTATAAGGAATTAGTCAGTGAACTCCATCCTGAGTTGACTCAGGATAAAATTCGAGAAATATCTGCTAAGGTTGCGAAAGAATGGTTTAAGAATTTATCACAAAAGGGATGAGGTCGACCCTCAACAGGCTGTTACGGAATAGGAATTTGGCACGAGAAGCATACAACATATTGCGATAATCTCATCAGCAAGTACGATATGCAGTATGGTATTGCCATTGATTATCAGTTCCGTAACAGCCTGTCGCCGAGGGATCTAATCCATTGCCATATATATCAATTGTTACATGGAGGAAGCATGTCAATTTTACCAGAAATTAATTGGTCAGAGGGAATGTTTTTGAGACCTCATCATTTTCAGGCAACATCCCGATATCTCAATCAGGCTTTGTCAAGCCAGAACCAATCCTATGGATGGGGAATAATATCCCTACAAGTATCTGAAGCACAATTGGAAAACCTTATCTTTGAAATAAGCTCAGCAAAGCTGAGAATGCTTGATGGGACATTTGTCTGTGTGCCTGATAATACAGATGTTGGATCACGAGAGATTCAGAATGCCCTTAATAATTCAAATGGTGTAGTAGATGTCTTTTTTGCCTTGCCGAGGTTGCGGGAAAAAACCCCAAACACCTTACCACTTGGAGAAAAGGCATTGGATGGTTATGACCGCAGATATATCGTGCATCTTAAGGATATTGAAGATGAAAATACAGGTGGAAATATCCAGCAGCTTGAGGTTAAAAAGCTGAATGGAAGGATATTCTTTAGTGGGGAAAATATTAGCGGGTATGATGTTATCAGGATTGCACGAGTTATAAGGTCAGGGGATAGCAGGAACACCCCTATTTTATCAACAGAGGTTTTCCCGCCGGTTCTGGAGCTAAGGGCATCTTCTACCCTGTATAAACTATGTCAGGATGTCTACCATCGGATAGTAGCAAAGAATCGTATCCTGACCGCTCAGGTGGCTGAAGGAAATATTTCTATTCACTCCAATGTAGCTGAGGCTATACAGATAATGCTGAAAATTCAGGTTACTGCCAGCTTTGCTGCCCTTATCCATCAATTGCTTGAGTCTTCACAGATTCATCCATATACTATTTATTTGGAGTTTTGCAGATTCGCCGGCGAGCTTTCTATCTTTAGCAAGGGTATGGAATTACCAGATATTGCACCCTATGACCATAATGAGCTGGCCGTATGTTTCCATGGATTATGTAAACAGATTAATCAATTATTAGAACAGGTGATTTCCGTTACCTATGTTAAGGGTGAGTTTGAAATAAAGGAAAACCAGCTTGAGTGTATATTAAGGGATGAATGGTTGACCGATAGCATGGATTTTTATCTGGGCATAGAAAGTGACTATGAAGAGAGGATTGTCTTTGATAGGATTGACAATATAAAATTAGGGGCAGTTAGTGACTTAATATTCTTTACACAGAGACGATTGCCCGGGCTTGAAATGCAACGGCTGATGCGAACCCCTCCAGGATTGCCTGACCGTAAAAATGCTTACTACCTTAAGGTTAAACAAGATGGAGAGTTCTGGAATAATGTATTGAAGGATAAAATTATAGCTATCTCCGGGCTTATTGATCCAAAGATGACATATCATCTTTATATTTTAAGGAGAACATAACAGAGGGCAGGCACGGGGGACTGCCCCTACTGTGCTGGTTCACCGTGAATCGTAATTTTCAATTCAATTATTAAGCGACTTTTCTTGGGGTCATGCTCAAGACCAAATCATGTCAATCTTGTTTACAGAGAAAAAATCACAAAGGGTGTAACTTCATAGATACAACCATGTTTCCTAAGATATACACCCTTTGTGGCTCTTTCCCTTTTTGTTGCAATAGCTATTAGCTAACAAGCTCCCAAATCGCTAACTTAAATTGAAG
>JAHIZN010000177.1 GCA_018814245.1 bacterium | reverse complement strand
AGTCCATTGATAACAATGCAAAAAAATATTTCTGTGTTTCTACTGATAAGGCAACAAATCCTGTTAATATGATGGGTGCCTCTAAACGAATTATGGAAAAATTTTTGATGAGGAGAAGTTTGGAGATTTCAGTTTCAACCGCTCGGTTTGCTAATGTGAGCTTTTCAGACGGGAGCTTACCTTATGGCTTTACTCAACGGATTGTCAAAAGTCAGCCCATTTCTGCACCAAAAGATGTCAGTCGATACTTTATTACTGCCAAAGAATCTGGAGAATTATGCCTGATGTCTGCTCTTTTAGGGGAGAACAGGGATATCTTTTTTCCAAAACTGAGTGAGAAATTACGACTTATCACCTTTTCTGAGATTGCAGGAAATTATCTTGAATCTCTCGGTTATGAGCCGTATCTCTGTAGCAGCGAAGAGGAAGCAAGGGTTAAGGCAAGTGAGCTAATTAAACAAAAAAAATGGCCATGTTATTTTTTTGATAGCGATACTACAGGTGAGAAGGATTTTGAAGAGTTTTATATTGGTAATGAGTCTTTGGATATGGTCAGGTTTAAGGCTATCGGTGTTATTAAAAATGAAGTATCGTTTGAAGATGAAAAACTCCAATATTTTAGGGAGACCATTATGGAGATGAGAGTAAGGAAGAGCTGGACAAAGCAAGAGATTGTAGAGCTTTTTAACTATATGCTGCCTGAATTTAAGCACAAAGAAACACACAAATATCTTGATCAAAGGATGTAAGAAAATAAGCTGTCAGCTATCAGTAGTCAGTTTTCAGCAATTTTTGTAAGGCATTACAGCATAAAATGAAAAGTAGGGGCAGACCTATGTGTCTGCCCTCTGATAATGTCTGCCCTGAAATGCTTCATTTGCCTTGATTTTATGGTTGGAGTTCAGGCTTTAGCCTTTCACTGCTTAAGCTTTCGGCTAAACGCTTATTGTAGGGAGAAATAATGAAAAGAGCATTAGATATTATATTGTCACTATTCGGATTATTGTTAGTTTTGCCCATTAGTATCCCAATTATGCTTATATTAAGATTCACTGACGAGGGAGAGATCTTTTATATTCAGCAACGGGTAGGTAAAGGGGGCAAGCTTTTTGGAATCCTTAAGTTTTCTACAATGGTTAAGAACAGCCCGAATATGGGTGCTGGTCTGCTGACTGTAGAAAATTATCCAAGAATCTTTCCCTTTGGAAGGTTTCTCCGCAAAACAAAACTCAATGAGATACCACAATTGATTAATATCCTTAAGGGGGAGATGAGTATTGTGGGACCAAGGCCACAGGTGCCCACTCACTTTGATTTCTTTCCTGAGCATGTTAAAAAAGAAATAGTCAAGATAACGACTGGCTTGACAGGCATAGGCTCGATTGTGTTTCGTGACGAAGAAACTATGCTGCATAATAATGGCAAAACTTATGACGAGTATTACAGGAATGATATAGCCCCATACAAGGGTGAGCTCGAGCTCTGGTATATCAAGAATATGTCTCTGCGGTTGGATCTTGTACTTATCTTTTTAACAGCTTGGGTTATATTTTTCCCTGATAGCAGGCTCTATGAGAAAGTTCTGAAGGATTTACCGCAGAGATGAGGAAGTTACGAGGGAAGAGGCAGAAGAAGCGTTAAACGAAGCAAAAGAATTTGTAGCTGTTATCCAAAATATATTGCCGGGATTATACAATGAATAGAAACAGTAATCGACAAAATTGAAAGGAGCTGATAGGACAATGGATGAAAAAGATAAAGGCGTTATTTTGAAGCTAAAGAATAATTTGCCAGCAGATATTACAAAACATATAAAAAAATATATTGTTTATGGTTCTCGTGCAAGGGGTGAAGGTGGAGAAGAATCTGATTTAGATATTTTAATGTTGGTTGATGAAAAGAGTCCAAAGATAGAACAAGAATTAGAAGATGCGGCTTATCAGATAATGTGGGAGCACGATTTTAGACCTATTATCTCTCTTAAGATTTTTGCTGAAGATAAATTTAATCAGGCATTAAGAAAGGGCTTTTCATTCTATCGTAATGTAGAAAGAGAGGGAATTGTGGTATGAATATTACTCCT
>JAHIZN010000176.1 GCA_018814245.1 bacterium | reverse complement strand
CTGAATCGCGAATTGCGGATTGCGAATCGCGAATCTGCAGAAAAGGAACAGAGCTGAATCGCGAATTGCGAATTGCGAATCTGAAGAAATAGAACAGTCCTGAATCGCGAATCTCGGATTGCGAATTGCGAATCTGCAGAAATAGAACAGATTCGCAATTCACAATTTATAGTAGTGTCGTGTCAACTGTTAATTGTCGCATAGTTACTTATGTATGGACAGAGCCTGCCCCTGCGAATGCAGTGGGTGACAGAGATGCTGACTCCCCTTGTCCTTGCCTCTGATTGTCAACACAACTAATATTTAGCCTAATTCATACACCACCAAATTTTTGCCGGATATGCTCCGTGAAATTCGCAATTCGCAATTCGAGATTCGAGATTCGCAATTCGAGATTCGCAATTCGCGATTCCCCAAGAAGCTATTCCACCCACACTTCCATCCCTTTTTTCCTTAACACACTCAAAAATGCCTCAACTGCTTCTGGTGAAAATTGTTTGCCTGCTTCCTTTTGCAACTCTTTTGTTGCCTCTTTAACAGACAGGGCAGACCGATATGGCCTTTCTGAGATCATGGCATAAAAAGCATCTACAACCTCAATAATTAGTGCCTCCATGCTTATCTCTTCCTTGGTCAGCCCTTGTGGATATCCCTTGCCGTCAATCCTTTCATGATGTTGTTTGATTGAGCTTGATACATCCCATGGCAATCCAATCTCATTTAGTATTTTTTCACTGATTAGTGGATGTTTTTTGATGGCATCAAACTCTTCTTTTGTCAGGGCACCCGGCTTTTGAAGAATTTTTTCAGGAATAACCATTTTCCCAACATCATGCAAAAGCGTAGCTATCTTGATTGTCTCTACGATAGTAGATGAAAGATTCATCTCTTCAGCAATTAATTCTGCATACTCTGCCTTTTTCTCGCCCTGCTCCTTATCATAAGAATCCATCGCACTTATTTCTTTGCTTAAAGCTATGGATGATTTAGACAGCCGATCACGAATAATCTCAAATATCTTTGTACATTCAATAACAGTAGCTGCTTGAGCGGCAAGTCCAGAAAGAAGTTCTACATCTTCCTGAGTATATGTTCGTTGTGTTTTCGAATAAATAGTAATACACCCAATTGCTTTATCCCTGATGAGTAATGGAGCAGATAGTAATGAAACTATACCCTCTTTAATAGCAGAGGTCGTATCTTCAATCCTGTTATCCTGACGAATGTCTCCCACTGCAATGCATTCCCTTGTTTCTACTACCTTGCCTGCAATACTGTGTCCAACCTTGATAGCATTTCTTTTTAGATATTGTTCAGACAATCCATATCCTGCCATCATCATCAGATCTTCGCCAGCATTATTTAATAATCTAATAGAAGCCATTTGCGTATTCATTGCCTTTGAAACAGCCTCAATTATTAGGCTTAGTGTTATATCTATATCCATAACAGAAAGAGTTACCTCTCCAATCTTTGTAAAGGCTTCAAGTTGTTTTGTTTTTTCTTCCATAGAGGCATACAGCCTTGCCTCTTCAAGGGCAATAGCAGCCTGACCACAGAATGTCTTAAACAGGGACAGAGATTCCTCAGAGAACAGCTCACCACTCTTACGAGTAAGGTTAAATACACCAATCACCTTTCCCTTTACTACTAAAGGAACACACATAGCTGTTTTCAGATGTCCTCTTTTTAATAATGGAGCAAGATACTCATCCTGCATACCATGATACAAAATGACAGGCTTTTTCCCCTTGGCTACATGTCCGGATATTCCCTTGCCAAGCGGTATCCTTGTCTCTCTGAGGACAGCATTGGGCAATCCATAAGAGACCTTAATGGTTAATTCATTATTTTCATCCATAAGCATAATTGATCCGCCATCTGCCTCCAGAACACTAATAGTTGTATAAAGAATCATGTCTAAAAGAGTATCAAAATCCAGACTTGAGGTAATTGCCCTTCCTATCTGAGAAAAGGTTGAAAGCTCAGCTATTTTATGTGAGAGTTTATGTTCATGCATGCAGAGAGATGAGATGGTGTTAGCAATCGCATAAAGCAACTCTCCGGCAGCATATACCTTTTCTTCCGGGAATTTAGGAACAGAAGATGCCTTTTCTACCAACTCATCATAATTAATCTCCAAATCCTTGGCTATTAATTTGAGTTTATTGGGATTAATTGGCAAAAATACCTGAGTCCCCTGTATCTCAATAGAACCCAAGTGCATATGTTCTACAAGAATAGGGGCAGAAAAATGAGCAAGCCCGGCAAAACAATAATACGCTTTTGCTCTGGTATCCTTAAGGGCTTCAGTCTGTACCCTGACTGAAAACTGTCTGCATTTTTCAGCACCCTTTGAACAACTTTTTATCATTTTACAAAACTCATTACCAGTATCACAACTAATAACAGGAGTGCCTTCATTATCTAAAATAATTATGGGAATGCCAAAGGTTTGAGTGAAGTTGTTCTGTATTTCCTGAAGAATGGATTGGTCAACTAATTCAGTAAAGTGCGGCATAGCTGCCAAAAAGTTTCTTATTTGTTTCCTTTCCTCTAAAAGTGAAAGTGCCTGTGTTTCTTCAGGCAGAATAATGGTAAAGGTGCTTCCCTCTCCCTGTTTGCTGGAAGCTGTAATGCTGCCTCCATGAGCCTCTATGATTCCTTGAGAAATGGATAACCCAAGCCCTGTGCCACGGATTTCAGCAAACGGCAGACTTACCTCACGATTAAACTCTTCAAAGATTGTTTCTAATTTATGAGCAGGTATTCCTGCACCTTGATCAATAACATCAATTTGCATCCTGTTCCGCTCATCTTTTACCTGAATAGTTACCCTTGATTGAGCAGGGGAAAACTTTATGGCATTTAAGACAATATTCTTTATCGCCTGGTGTACCTTTGATTTATCTATCGGAATATCCGACAAGGTATGAGAAATAACTGTTTCTATGGACACTTGTTTTGCTTCAGCAAAATGGGTTGTTTCTGTAACTACTTCATTAATCAATCCTTTTATATCTGCTTGTTCTATTTGAAGATGTATTCTGCCAGAGGTGATCATCGAATGATCCAATAATCTGGAAACCACCTCTTCGAGCTGCTCAATACCCTTTTCAGACTGCTCCAATAATCTTTTGTTGGTTAAAGTTAGTCCTTTATCCCCAATAATAAATGCAAGTGAATGTTTTATTGAATGAAGCGGCTTTCGCAACTGAATGGAGATATTATAAATAAATTCATGTTTCTTCTGAATAGACTTTCTTAATTCCTTGTTCGAGCATTCTAATTCATCATTTTGTTTTTTAAGTATATTAACCAAGTAGGCATAATATA
This sequence comes from bacterium, assembly GCA_018814245.1. Taxonomy (GTDB): domain Bacteria; phylum UBA9089; class CG2-30-40-21; order CG2-30-40-21; family CG2-30-40-21; genus CG2-30-40-21. Next base: position 1,236 of record JAHIZN010000176.1, on the reverse strand, counting down.
TCACGATATAAAGAGTTAATGGTGCCCATACAATAAAAAGCTCCATTGTCCCTGAAAAATATGCTTTGAGACTAATAGCTAAAATAAATAAGATAAGAAGAATCATAGTAATATCAGTAATCTTGGTTAACTTTTTTTGTGAAATAGGCTGCTGCTTTTTTGACATTTTTTTGTAACCTCCGTAAATTCAGAATAATGATAACAATCATAACATTCGAGGTGAGGAGCGTAGCGGCTTTTTGTCGATTACATCCCTCTTGATCGCAAGATTAAGATTTGGTGTCACTGGCATTGAATGCGGCATGTTCAGCCAACTCCTCGTTAATGAATCCAGAAATCATTGCCCGATAAACCTGCTCTATTATGAAAGCCCAGTTCATGGGATAGGGATATAACCTTAGCAATTACCTGTTCAACACGCTGAGGTGATTTCAGGTAGTGTCTGTAAATAGCTACCTCTTGGTGGATAGGAAAAACATTCCTCATTTATAAGCTAATAAGCGACCACAAGGGTCGCAGCTACAAAAAGAGATGTAGCTGCAGGGCTTGTCCCTGCCTCTGATTGTCAACACAACTAATATTTAGCCTAATTCAGACACCACCTGATTTCACATCGTCTGTAGTCTTCTTAAATTGAGCTGCCTGCTTTACATATCCACCGCGATCCGCAAGCAGAGAAACAATCTGACGATCGATACTGTCAATATGTGTACGGACTTCATTAATCGAATTACATTTAATGGTGGTACTCAAAACAAGCTCCTTTGCGAGAACCCTGACATGCAGAATTATGTTCGCAGGTCATGTTAGCTCAGGATTAATCGTGTGGGATATAAATAATTGGATTAACATATTTGGCATGATCATTGTTGCAAGCAAAACTGGTGGGGAGAGGAGGATTTGAACCTCCGAAGGCATAGCCGGCAGATTTACAGTCTGCTCCCTTTGACCGCTAGGGTATCTCCCCTTTTTATGGAGCTGGCGATGGGAATCGAACCCGCAACCTGCTGATTACAAATCAGCTGCTCTACCATTGAGCTACGCCAGCACATTTGATATTATACATCATTCCTGACCAAATGTCAACATGTTTTTTTGGCATCTGAAACTCCGACATAAGGACAGCAACCCTCAGTAAGCTGTAACATTTACCCTGCCAAAGAGTTAGGAATAATCTCAAAATATCTTCTCAAGGGTTATATGGAGTGCATTTTCTTGGAATACATACAATTATGT
>JAHIZN010000175.1 GCA_018814245.1 bacterium | reverse complement strand
ACTGAAATAAAATAATTCTGTCAATTGTGCTATTACGCAGAAGATCAAGTTTAGCACAATATTGTTTGTATCGCAAGAGTTATTTTTCAGTCCCTAAGTGATTACAAATGTGCTTAGAATAACAATAGCTGAGTAGTTACTGATTTTTAATTGCACAGGTCAATAAAATTTTTGTGCCTGAGAAAAAATTCGAACATCGAGTAAAAGATAATTGTGAGTTTTCACACAGTCTGCCTGTGGTTGCCCTCTGTCTGAAACAACCCACCATGGTTGCCCATGTATGCGTGGGATGTCGATTCGTAGGGGCAATCCCCCCGTGGTTGCCCTCTGTGTCCGTGATTGTCCTCTGTGTGTATGGATTGCCACATGTATTGCATAATTGCCCCCAATCAGGGTAGGCACAGGGAGACAGAGGGCAGGCACAGGGGCACTGCCCCTACAACACAACAGGATTTTCCTGATCCATTTCCCATTGCAACGGATTATTGATAATATATTCACGAATACTGTTTAATTCGTCTTCATTACGGATGACATGTTCATAATAATTGCGTTGCCATAATTTACCATCAAATGGCTGCCAATTCATTTGCTTCACACCATCAACATACCGTTTGGTGGTCATTGTCTTAAATCGATGCACCACATCAGGCAATGACATCGATGAAATTTCGGGACGGGTTAATACAATAATCACATGAATATGATTAGGCATAACGATGAATGTGTCAATATCTACGGACGAATAAAAAAACAGGCAATTCATCCCAGACCATTTGGGACATCTGTCCTGCGTCATTCAACTGCATTGTACCATTTATGATTTCACCGAAAATACAATGATGGCTTTGCGTAACAATGGTAACAAAATACGCCCCGGCTTGATTGTAATCGTATCCCTTCAGGCGAACAGACCGCCGGTGATGTTCTTCTGGATCATATCTCATAATCTGTCCTTCGTAGGGGCAAACCCCCCGTGGTTGCCCTTCTGTGTATGGTTGCCTTCCGTGATTACCCTCGTGATTTTGCTCATGTATGCGTGATTGCCACAATTCAGGGTAGGCACAGGGAGACAGAGGGCAGGCACAGGGAAACAGAGGGCAGGCACGGGGGCACTGCCCCTACCAGAACCAGAAACAAACCCATTGCACACCATCACATCTAAATTCACAATAACCATCGATTCGTAGGGGCAAACCCCCTGTGGTTGCCCTCCGTGATTTTTCCTGTCGTTTTGTCCATGTATGCGTGATTGCCACAATTCAGGGCAGGCACGGGGAGACAGAGGGCAGGCACAGGGAGACAGAGGGCAGGCACAGGGAGACAGAGGGCAGGCACGGGGGCACTGCCCCTACCAGAACCAGAAACAAACCCATTGCACACCATCACATCTAAATTCACAACAACAATTTATCGATTCGTAGGGGCAGAACAGTGTGGGAATAAACCTGAAAATCGACATTCTCCCTTTCCCATTTGTTACACATCATCTTTTTCCTCCTTAATCACCACCCTTGCCCCATCCTTCAGCTCTAAGGGAGGGTTCAGGACAATCCCTTCGCCTTGTTTTATGCCGGATAAAACCTCAACCTCATTAGGGTTTCTAAACCCTAATGCTACCTCATTCTTGCTCACAATATTATTCCTGATGACAAAGATATAGTCCTTGCCTTCAATATTGACTACTGCCTCTTGCGGAATCTTGATGACATTCTTCTTTAAGCCTGAAATAATAGCCACATCGCAAAGCATCCCGCTTCTTAAGTCAAGCTCTGTAGCTTTAAGTTGAATGGTTACCTCAAAGGTATTTATCTTCTCTGTAAGCCTTGGGGAGGGGGCTATCTTTTCTATCCTTCCTGAAACCATTCTCCCTGAAAACGCATCAGGGATCACAGAGACAGGCATATTTAATGATATTTTGCTAATATCAACCTCATCCAGGTTCACCTTTGCCACAAACTCTTTGTCAGAGACAACCACTGAAAGTAATTGTCCCGGACTTACATAGCTGCCTTCTTTTATCTCTTTTTGTGTAACCATACCCATGATGGGTGAGGTAATTTTGGACCAGAGAATCTGCTGCTCTATTGATATCAGGTTTTTCTCTATGGCTTCAATAGAGGATACAACAGATTCTGTCTCCTCTGTGTGAGCCTTGAGCCTTTCTTCAAGTTGTGTTCCGACAATCTCAAGCTGTAACTTCACCTTGTCATAATCTGCCCTCATTCTTTTTAGTTCGTCCATAGAGATAACCTTGCTTTCAAACAGCTTCTTATGTACCTCAAACTGTCTTGCTGCCTCTTCAAAAAGGACCTCTGCCTCCTTCACCCTGTCTTTTAGCTCCTTAATATCAAGCCCCCTGTTAAGCCGGTTGAGATTATTTTTGTAATTGACTAAGTTTGTCTCCTCCTGGTGTTTTTTTGCCAAAAGCTCCTTGTCGTCTATCTCTGCAACAAGGCAGCCTTCTTTTACTATTGTCCCTTCTTCCATGATGGATACTATTATCCCGGGGATCTTTGCCTTAAGCTCAAACCTATCCCTTGCCTCAATCCTTCCTCTGGCAGAGACCTTAAGGCTAAGATCCCCCTTTGTTACCTCACCCCTGACTACTGCAAGGGCACCGTTGTGTTTTCCCTTTGTCAGAAAGAAAATTGCTCCGATTATGCCGAGCAAAATCATTGATAGCATTATCCACTTTTTCATATTTCACTCCTTTTCTTTGCTCAGTTCCGATTCAATCTCTTCTACCGAGGGCAAGCTGGATTTAAGATTATCCGGCAGAACGCGGGTAAGTTCGTATTCTGAAATACCAATCGGTTTATGAATATCTCGCAGGGCGTACTCGGCAAAGATTTTGTCTTTTGTCTGACAGAGAATCAGTCCGATAGTAGACTGGTCATTTTCATGTTTAAGCATATCATCCACCACAGAACAGTAGAAATTCATCTTGCCGGCGTATTCAGGCTTGAATTCACCCTTCTTTAGTTCAATAATCACAAAACAGCGAAGTTTAATATGGTAAAACAACAGATCAAGATAAAAATCCTTATCGCTAACAGTTAGATGATATTGTCTACCCATAAAAGCAAAACCAGCGCCCAATTCTACGAGAAACTTCTCCAAATGCTTAACTAATTCAACCTCCAGTTCTCGTTCCTGAAAAGGCTCGGTAAGGGTTAGAAAATCAAATATGTAGGGATCCTTCAATATCTGCCGTGCCATGTCAGACTGAGGATTTGGAAGTGTAACCTCAAAATTGTTTACCAGATTGCCCTGTCGAGTGTGTACACTGCTTTTTATCATAAGTCCCAGAACATCACGACTCCAGCCATTTTGAATGATTTGCTCCATGTACCATAAGCGTATGGACCAATCTTTGATTTTTTGCATAAGCAAAATATTATGTCCCCATGGGATTCTGAAAACAAGTTGTTTCCCAAAATCCAATTGGGAAACAGCCTGTTTCCCAATTGATATATTCAGCTCATATTCTTTGTATAGCTGAACCATAAATTTGATATTTCTCTCTGAAAATCCCTTTATTTCGGGCAATTCATTATGAATATCATTGGACAACCGAGAAATAACTCCAGCGCCCCAGCTCTCCAGTTGCTGTCTATTATAAATCATTTTGCCAACATCAAAATACATCCGAATCATTTCCGCATTAACCGAAAGAACAGCCTTTATCTGTGCTTGTCGGATGCGGTTTTTTATTTCACCTAAAAGATTTCCATATTGTACAAGCTCACTCATGCCCCAGCTCCTTTAGATAGCCATGTGAATTGCTATGTGGTATCCTTGAATCCTATCAAATCTCCCTATCTCTCTCCATCTTTTACGCTTAAATCTCCACATCCCCCTCAAAATCCTTCAACCTGTGCAATTAGAAACAGAGAATATATCCGGCAGATTTCGCAGATTATCGCAGATTAAAAGAAATTGCAAACAAATTCAACAACTAATGCGAGACAAAGGGCAGGCACGGGGGCCTGCCCCTACTGACTACAATGCCTTTTTAGATTTTTCTTTCCCATTTCATCTGTAATCTGTGAAATCTGCGTAATCTGCGTAATCTGCGGATTAAATCTTAATTGCACAGGTCGAAATCCTTCCCGTAATCCTCAGCAGGTTCATTCTACACAGATTATAGTCAATCACAGCCTCAATCTGCATGACAGAAGATCGAACAAATATCTCCTCTGCCTCTTTTACCTCAGACATGGTGGCTAACCCAAGTTCATATCTTACCCTTGTTACCCTCAATATCTCATTTCCCAATCCCTTGTTTTTTTCAGAGACGCTTACCCTCATCTCTGCCTCTAATAATTTGGCGAGAATCTCTTTTGTCTCTAATATAATCCTATCCTTCAGGCTACTCAGATTTTCTTCTGCTAACTTATAACTTAACTCTGCCTCTTTCACCTTAGAGGCTGTATAGAAACCGTTGAATATCGGTATCCCAACGCTAAGCCCTATTCTCCATGAGTTTTTTGACACATCATCAAGGCTTTTTTTGAATCCATCCTTATCTTCACCGCTCCAGTTGCAGCCTCCAGTTAAATTGGCCGTTGGGAGGTAATCTGCCTTGACTATCTTAACCTGCAATTTCCTACTCTCTGTCTCTGCCTCACCTTTGGCAAGCTCTGGATTATTTGTCAGTGCCTCTGATACTATTTCTTTTTCATTCACCGTTAGCGGGACAAAGACAGCTTCATCTGTGAGATTTATCTCCCCCTCTATTTTTAACAAACTCATGAGATTGTCTTTTGCTACCCTTTCCCTGCATGATGCCTTTATCAGCTCCTCTTTTGCCTGAGCCATGTTTACCTCTTGCTTCATAACCTCTACCTCTGGAATAAGACCCTCTTTGTATCTGGCAGAGGCAATCTCCATGATTGAGCTGGCATAATCCATCCTTTTTTCACAAGCCTTTTTCAGTTCAACAGCTTTTTTAAGGTTCCAGTAAAAGGTTGTGATTTTATAAATAACCTCATTCTTCACCTCATTTGCTTTCAATAAAGAAATCTTCATCTCTTCATGGGCACACTTAATAGCATGGGTAACCTTCCCACCTGTCCATAGAATCTGGTTCAGTGAAAAGGATAGATTGTTGTTGTACCCTTCAATAGAGTCAGGCGATCTCATTTTTTTCAGATTATTATAGGAAGAATCTATATTGCCGGTTATCTTTGGATATACCTGAGATAGTGTTTCCTTCAAAGATGCCTTTGTAAGCTCAATCTGCAGATTAGCCATTGTCAATTCCCTGCTATTTTCCAACCCTATCCTGACTGCTTCCTGCAGGGTAAGGTTATGAACAGGCTCAGCATGGGAGATTCCTGCTAAATAGAAGAAAATTTGCACCACAAGCAGAGAGAAGGAGGTAGCAGATAGCATAACTGCTCTTCCTCCTGCTGATAGCTGACAGCTGACAGCTGAACGCTTCTTTTCACTCATACCTCATTGCCTCCACAGGATTAATCTTTGCCGCTATATATGCCGGATACACCCCAAAGAAGATGCCGACAATAAAGGAGAACCCAAATCCAAGGATAATAGCCATGCCTGATATAAAAAAGGCTACCTTCATCACAGTAGAGATGATCAATACCAGTCCAACGCTGGCCAATATCCCCATCCCGCCGCCGATTGAGCATAAGGCTAAGGATTCTATCAAAAATTGCAGGAGGATATTGCCCTTTGTGGCACCACAAGCCTTCCTTATCCCAATCTCACGCGTTCTCTCACTAACCGAGACAAGCATGATATTCATTATACCAATTCCTCCTACTAAAATGGAAATCCCGGCAATACTACCCAGTACTATGGAAATAACACCCATCACCTTATTCAGCATCGAAAGTAGTTCATCCACTGAATGGACATCAAAGCTGTCTCTTCCACCAAATATTTGTCTGAGATGATTTTTTATCCTCTTTTTGAGCAAAGGCATAGAAACCCCTTCCTTTGCCAGAAATTGCACCGCATAGATATCACGGGTGCCAAGCAACCTCATGGCACAGGATGAGGGAACCCCTATGGCGGTATTGATGTTTATGGGGCCAAATTCCAGCTTATGCCCCATTACCCCAATTACCCTAAAAGTTGTCCCCTCTACCCTAATTTCCTGTCCCAGTCTCTTTGTCTTTCCAAACAGGTCATAAAAAAGCTCCTTTCCAACCACACAAACCTTTTCGTAACGGTTGACCTCTTCCCCTGTAAACATCCTGCCAGAGGAAGCCTTTATCCCTCTGACGCGAAAAAAGTTTTCCGGCACACCAAGAACCGTTATCTGTTTCATCCTGCCTTTTACCTTTAAGGGTATCTGCAGGAAGTGCATTGGGGAAAGGTCGGCTATCTGTGGGATTACCTCCTTCATCGCCATAACCTGGTCCTCAGTCAAACAGGCAAGCTTATCCATCCTTGTCTCCATCTGAGCATTAAAAGCCATAACTATATTTGTCCCTGCCGTTAAAAACTCACTTAAGATAAGCTCTTTTCCCCCTTTTGAGATGGCCAGAACAGTGGTTATGGCAAATACACCAATAATCATACCCAGCATGGTCAGGCATGACCTCAGCTTATGCTGGATTAAGCTGCTAAATGAAGAGGTGATGCAGTCTAAGAGGTTCATACAATCCCCCCATCCCTCATCCTGATAATCCGTTGGGCATAGCCTGCAATATCTGCTTCATGGGTAACAAGAATTATGGTTCTACCCTTTTTGTTTAAGCCAAGCAATATCTCCATTATCTCATGGCTTGTCTGGCTGTCAAGGTTTCCTGTTGGCTCATCTGCACAGATAATCTCAGGGTTATTAACCAATGCTCTGGCAATGGCAACCCTCTGCCGTTCTCCGCCAGACATCTCAGATGGTTTATTCCTTAGTTTAGTGGAAAGACCTACCATCTCAAGTGCCTCAGAGGCTATTTTCCCCCTATTTTTCCTCAAAAGTCCAGAATACAACAAGGGCAGCATCACATTATCTAAGGCACTTTGTTTTCCCAATAGGTTAAATGACTGGAAGACAAAGCCAATTCTTTTATTTCTTATTTGTGCCAGCTCTTTATCGTTATTTTTGGCTACATCCTCTCCATCCAATAGATAGGTGCCAGCCGTAGGGTTATCAAGGCATCCGATGATATTCATCAAGGTAGATTTCCCACTGCCAGAGGCTCCCATTATGGCGACAAACTCACCCCTTGCAATGGATAGAGAAATGCCATTCAGGGCAGAAAAGACCGTCTCTCCCATAGTGTATATCTTTTTTATCTCAGAAAGCTTAATAAAATTAGGATTCATTATTTCCTCGTGTAATATAGCAGTTATTAATCAAAAGTTTACATAATAACAGGGTTCAATGTAAAGAAAAGGGGACGGGTCCCCTTTATTTCCACCTTCTTTATTCGAGCTTCAGCTTGTGTGTAACTACACCGAAACGATGGTCTATCATTTTGTAGCTACAACCCTTGTGGTCGCCCATAGTTATAGGCAAGGACGATTACACAAGATACAATCTACATTAACTCTTTAAGGAATCGGCGGCCAGTAGCAGCCTTTATCTCTGTTATGACATCTGAATAGCCATCTTCTTTATCCTTTTTGGCTAAAGCAGATAGCCGTAAGACCAATTCCGACTGCTCGTCTGGATTAAGCTGGGTAGAAATATTGCCTAATGCCTCGGCTGCTATTAAACAAACACTATATCTTTTGTTATCGGTCCTAAATCCAAACCAAGCCTTATTCTTCAACAACCCAATCAAAGGTTCAACTGCTTTTTCTGATTTTATCCCACCTAATGCATTAGCTGCATTTAAACAAGCATAAGAATCCTTATCTTTCAATAATCTAATCAAAGACTCAACTACCCTTTCTGATCTTATTTTCCCTAATGCCTGGGCTGCACTTGAACGAACCTGACGATCCTTATCCTTCAACAACCCAATCAAAGGCTCTATTGCCTTCTCTGGGTTTATATTGCCTAATGCCTCGGCTGTATCTCTACGAACCCAAGAATCCTCATTCCTCAATAACTCAATCAAAGGCTCTATTGCCTTCTCTGGGTTTATATTGCCTAATGCCTCGGCTGCTTTTGAACGAACCCAAGAAGGCTCATCCTTCAACAACCCAATCAAAGGCTCTATTGCCTTCTCTGACTTTATTTCACCTAATGCCACGGCTGCAGTTTTACGAACCCAAAGATACTCATCCTCCAACAACCCAATTAAAGGTTCAATTGCCTTCTCTGACTTTATCTTACCTAATACCTCGGCTACTATGAAACGAACACAAAAATCCTTCTCCTTCAACAACCCAATCAAAGACTCTATTGCCTTCTCTGATTTTATTTCACCTAATGCCTCGGCTGCACTTGAATGAACATTAGAATCCTTATCCTTCAACAACCCAATCAAAAGCTCAATTGCCTTCTCTGATTTTATTTTACCTAATGCTTTGGTTGCCTCTGAACAAACATCATAATCCTTATCCTCCAACAACCCAATCAAAGGCTCTATTGCCTTCTCTGGATTTATCCTGACTAATGCCTTGGCTGCATGTGAACGAACCCAAGAATTCTCATCCTTCAACAACCCCATCAGAGGCTCTATTGCCTCCTCTGGGTTTATTTTACCTAATGCCTCGACTGCCCTTAAACGAACCCGAGAATCCCCATCCTCCAACAATCCAATCAAAGGCTCTATTGCCTTCTCTGGATTTATCTCGACTAATACCTCGGCTGCACTTAAACGAACCACAGAATCCTCATCCTTCAACAACCCAATCAAAGGCTCTATTGCCTTCTCTGGGTTTATCTTATCTAATGCCCCGGCTACACTTGAACAAGCCCAAGACTTCGTATCCTTCAACAACCCAATCAAAGGCTCTATTGCCTTCTCTGACTTTATCTCACCTAATACCCAAGCTGCATTTAATGCATTTATACGAACCCCAAAAAACTCATCCTTCAACAACCCAATGAGTCTATCTTCAATATAGGTATCAGCTATCTTTGCCAATACATCCCTTGCATTTTTATCCTCAATTTTACTCAGCAACCAATCTATCAAGCCTTGAAAATCCTCTCCTTTATTAGTATATCCTGCTAATGATTTAGCAGCTAAATAGGGGTCGTATTTTCCTATACATTCGATAACCTTCTTGGCTTGCTTCTTTTCAAGTCCGCCGACTAAGAATAACCAGACCTCATCCCAGTAGGTATATTCAAGGTGGTCAATGATTACATCCTCTTTTAGATTCAAATATTTATCAAATATTTTTCCCTTTAATTGTAGTGCAGCAAAGTATTCCTGAAAAGACTGATGTGTATAGGCAATTACCTTTTCTCCCTCTTTTTCTACAAGGTTATGGGTAACACTCCAAAAAATCACTTCATCTAATCTATCCTTATCATTTAAATACCCTAATCCTTTCTCTAAAGGAAATGAACCTCTACAATTATCTGATAGTGCTTTATAAGAAAGTATGGCTAAGCATTTCTGAATTTCTATTGCGGTTGTTGAAGCATGTAGTTTCCCTTTTTTGCTCTCTTCCCATTTTTCAAATAGATACTTTATGAACCCTTGATATAGCTCAGCACGACTTCTTATTCCAGTAAGCCTCTTTTCCAAAAGAAGCGTCTTTACCATTTTAAGCAGGATGGGGATACTCAACAGCTCCTTATTTTGGTTAAGTATTTTTTGAAATTCTGATGAGTCATTGTAATCATTTCCAATGTATTCTCTAATCCTCTCTTCATTAAAAGGCAGGATACGCAAGGTCTCATATTTTAGCCTATCCTTTATCCACTCATAGCCAATTGGTCGAGTGGTCAGGATAATTCTGTTTTCTCTGCCAAAGATGTCCTTATCCCTTAATCTATCAGCGATATTTCCATAATCTATAACCTGATCCAATCCATCAAGGAGGAACAAAAGCCTTCTTTCCTGTAGACAATAATCCTTAAGGCTGTATTTGGTATCGAGGATAGAAAGGAAGGTATCTTTGGTCTTAGTCTCTGCAATATCCTTCAATTCGAGAAATAGAGGGAGAAACCCTGATTCCATCTTTCCTGATGAGATCTGGCTAACTGCCCAATACAGAAAAGATGTCTTGCCAATCCCAGAGTCCCCAACAATAATATAATCTTGAGTATCATTCACAATTCTCTCCATGGTGATAGGCTCAAAATAATATTCCTCCTGACTGGATGGCTTATCAGGATAAGAATCAGGAGATAATTCACCATCTCCTATCCCCATTCTATCTTTGGGCTGACTACTTATTCGCCTTCTTCTTATCTCAATTGCAGGCTCAATATAAATACTCATCTTACAACCCCTTTTTCAGTCTCTCCTCATACTCTTTTCCCAATTTAGCCAACAATTCATCTATCGGCTTTTTTTGTGGGGATAGAGGAAGATTTATGTTCACATCGCCACCTGCTTGGATGATATTTACATCAGAACTACCTTCAACGGTTATCTTTTGGTCTGTCATGAATTTTTCCTCCTGTGCTTTAGGCTTTGACTTTTCATCTTTACGCTGTTCCTTGATGAACTCATGATTAAGTTGCCTTATCTCTTCTTGCAACTCATCTGGGAAATGTTCTACCCTTATTTTGTTATCAGTCAGAATCCAGACACCTTTCCCACAAATATCAGGATTAGGATCTACTATACCAATGACCACTTCTCCTATTCTTCTTTGCACAATCCTTTTTGCACAAGGAATCTTTGGGTGATTACGAGTGGTGCAAGGCTCAAGGGTAGTATAAAGTGTCGCTCCAAATAAGTCTATCTTTGGCAGCTTTCTCTCAAGTAATGTATACTCTGCATGCTCTCCTTCAGAAATTTCTCCCCTATGTGCCTTGCCTAATACCTCCCCATCTTTAACGATAACTGCACCAACATAGAGAGGTGTCTTACCTTTCTCTGACTTAGATTTCTTCGCCTCCTCAATTGACAGTCTCATAAACTCAAGCTCTTTCTTTGTATCCTCTTTTGATTTTTCGTGTAATGGCATCTTTTCCTCCTATCTTTCCCTATACATTACCCATAATACCAATTTCACTAAGTTTTTGCCTCTCCATTCTATAATAATGCCACCTGCTACAATAATATCACCCCTTCGGGGTTAGGATTTCTTGTTCTGGCTGTTTTGCTACAATAATGCCACCCCTTCAGGGTTGGGATTATCTGTTTTTGGTTTCTTAATCTTCTGCATTTAATCCCGAAGGGATGACATTATTATAGCATTCATTAAATAATTTCAATTAAACCCTGAAAGGGTGACATTATTATAGCAGGAAAACAACAGCAAATCATCCCTCCACTCCAAGCCTATAAACAAATTTTCCCGGTTCTCCCTTTGACGGAGGAATGGATATAGCGATGAGAATTGGTTTGCCATAATCCTTTTCCTTTAAGATTCTCGCTATCTCATCCTCCATTATACCAGCAACAACCCCTTTTTGTTCCAGCTTTTGAATAACATTCTCCGGTTTAATCAACACCAAACCCGTTGCCGGCGGGGTAACGGTTATAAAAACCTCATGTTTATCATCAGAAATGGTTATTTCAAACTTACCGCCAAATTCAGTAGTAAATTGCATCAGCCCAATACGAATCGGCTCACTTGGAGGATTAGCACATGCCGCAGTTATCCTCTGGTAATCAACATCCACATATCCCCGTTTTTCTATCTCTGCCAAAACCTGTTCTGGGGTAATGGGCTTTCCATTCCCCCTTGGCGGCTTCAGACGAAGGAATAGCCCCTCTCTTTTATTGATCAGGCCAAAACTTCCCATTACATTTGCAGCCATATCATTAGTATTTTCCTCTTCTTCTTCAACTTCTTCCATGTACGAGGCATCCCAATTGTCTAACCATGGACCATCGACCCCTTTTGGATAGACTCGTACAGATACTATTCTGGATTGTTCTTTGGGCAGAATGTCCCCATCCAATTCTTCCGGAGCCCTGCCTAATAATTCTGAAGCCTTTTGTTTTGCCTCATCAACAGAATATCCTGGTACAATAACAGACCTTGGAACAGTGCATTGCGAGGCAGAAACAGGTATGATCAAGGGCTTTAAGGGCGAGATATTGGGTGGTTCATAACCTTGAGTAGTCATAACAGATTTTTCTATCTTAAATGTTACTTTTTTTGCAGGTTTTTTGGTAGTCATGCTTCTTTTCCCAAACACAAGATTTACCTTAGGGTGAAGCACATTAAGAACAGAAAGTATACCATTTTCTCCAACCTTAATGGTAGTTGGTGCAGTACTATCTTCTTTGCCAATCACCTTGGCATGGATTATATTTTGTGCAGATACTTCACCACCAACAATTAATCCCTTTCCATCTGAAATAAGGATAACATTCTCGGCAATTACCTGAGAATCCAGCAATCCATCGCTGACATTGAGCGTGCCCCCGCACTCAATCTGTGATTCCTTAATTACAGTTGCAGACATGTCCAGCATAGTTTTAATCTTTGCCTTACTTATTTCCTGCTCAACAGAGAGTGTTCCCTTGGTTGTAATTTCAGCACCATTTTCCACGCCTCCATGAATAATAACATCCCCACCGGCAGTAATCTTAACCCCTTCCTTTACATTTCCATAAACAACAACCTTTCCCGCGGTTTCGATATTGGCATCAGCATCCTCAACCTTGACCATTTGTTCTACAGTTACCTGAAATCCTTGCCACACTACCTTTCCAAATGCAGCAGAAAAACAATACTGGCAACCGTCTGGGTTGTCCCAATCTATAAAAACATTTTTCCCGGTAACAAGTTTGATGTCCCTTCCAGGAAGACCATGGATGCTTTCTCCTGTCACAGCTATCCCTGACGCACCAATGGTTGGCGGTATCTTTACTCCAAGCAATTGACCCGAGATAGCATCCTCACCAATAAGTACATTCCCATCGCTTTTTTCCCCATACTGATAGGCAAGATACGCATTTTCCCCTATTAATGACGGATTGCCGTGAGCAACAACTATTGGCACCTTAAACTCTGCCATATGAAGGATGTCAACAAGCCTCTCCTTATCTATTCCAAAACTAACATTTCTTTCATTTAACGCCCTGATAATATCCTCAACACTCATCAGCATTCCACCCATCTTAGGGGGAATGATGTTGACTGTAGCCGTCAATTGATCCGGAGAGATATCTATCTCTATCTTGCCGCGAAGGTATTGTCTCGGACCAATCCTTACTGGTTTTTTTATCCTTCTCCTGAATATTTCCTCTATTTTCAAGGTGTCAATATCATTAAATTTTTGAGCTATTGCCTCTTCAACAACATCACGGCTGACAACCTTTTTCCCTGCCCCCTGAGAAAAGATGACCACAACATAAAGCCCGTCACCCCTGTTCTCAAAATCAAACGAACCATCCACGATTGGTCCATACAATTCATCCCATTTATCCGGAAACCATGGTCCAATAATTCCCTTCTTAAACACCATTATCCTTCCAGGTCTATCTACATGAGCATCAACAACATCTATTGACAATTGAAGCATCTCTGCACCCATTTTTTTTGCCTCTTCCAATAAGGCTACGCCCTCAATTGCTACAGAAATGGGCATATCACAGGGAAGTATCGGGGCATTTTCAGCTCCATATGAAGACACTTCCTCTTCTACAACAATCTCCTCATAGGTTTTCATCGTTACGCTGCCTGACGGCTCTACCTGATAAAATGCTTTTTTGGCTGCCTTTTTAAGAGAGACACACCTTTTACCAAGAAGAATGTTTGACTTGGGATACACAAGCTCGACATACGCCTTGCCACCAGGAGAAATAGTAATGTTGGTAGACATGGTGGCATCCTCCTGCCCAATCTTTTTGGCAGTAAGCAATTTTTTTACTGTTGTCTCCCCACCAAGGATAACCCCCTTTCTTGCGGTATGAGCAATAATGCTGCCTGCTGTAATAATAGATTTTGTTACTGAATCGCCAATGGTTATTGTGCCTGCAGCAGTAATTTCCGCCTCTTTTATGGCATTTGCCGAAATGTTTCCTTCACAAACAATCTTTGACTTGGCAATATCCTGACCAACAGTAATATTCCCGCCAGCATTAATCTCTGCTGCACCTATTCCACCTTTGACAGAAATATCTCCTGCAGCCGTAATGCTCGCATTATCGCTTATTGAGCCATGAATTTCGATACTGCCCGGAAACTCTATTGAATCACTGACATTTTCCTGAACTATAAGAATTTTTTCAACATTTATCTTTGCCTTTTCCCAGACAATCCGTCCAAAGTCTAAGGCAAAGAATCGGGTGCCATCCTCAGAAACACATACATTCCTGCCCGGAATAACATTAACATCTTCCCCTTCTCTGGCAGGAATATCTTCACCTGTAATGGTTCTTCCAGACCTCCCTGATTTGGGTTTTGCCCTGGCACAAATCAACTGCCCGGGGAATACATCCAGAGGATGTTCTCCAAAGTTATCTGGAATTGGAGTAAATATTGTTTCAGTCATGTTTATCTCCTAATGTCGTGTCAACTGTTAATTGTCGCATAGTTAATTATGTATGGACAGAGCCTGCCCCCTGCATTCGCAGGGACAGGCTTTGCGAATGCAGGGGATGACAGAGATGATACCTCCCTTGTCTCTGCCCCACCAATAAGCGACCACAAGAGGAGAGCATCTCTGGCAGGTCGCAGCTATAATGCCAACACACAAAAGGCGACCGCAAGGGTCGCAGCTACGCTACAATGCCAACACACGCAACAGGTGCTCGCATCGTAGCTGCAGGGCTTGCCCCTGCTGACACACAAAATGACCACAAGAAGATAGCATCTCTGACAGGTCGCAGCTCTATAATGCCAACACACAAAAGGCGACCGCAAGGGTCGCAGCTACGCTACAATGCCAACACACGCAACAGGTGCTCGCATTGTAGCTGCAGGGTGCCAGGGGTGCTACTCCCTTGTCCCTGCTTAACGAACACCCACAAAGGAGAGAGCCTCTCTGGCAGGGATGTCCCTACAAATTGTTATGCGTCAAATTAAGGTTGACACGACACTATGTTGTTCAGGCTGTCAGGCTATTAATGTGAAAAAGGTGAGGGCATAACTCCCTCCTACAGCCTAACAGCCTACTGTGCCTGAATGTTACTCTGCCGATGGATCAAAGGCATCTCTCAGCCCATCCCCCAAGAGATTAAACGCCATAATAACAACAAAGATAGCTGCACCAGGAACAAGTATCCATGGGTGTTCAACCATATCTGACAGATTCATGGCTGCGGTCAGCATATTACCCCAGCTTGCCTGCGGCTCGCTTATGCCTAATCCCAACAGGGAAAGGGATGCCTCTCCAAGGATATATCCTGGGATACTTAGGGTTGCGGCAACGATTGCATAAGAAAGCGTATTGGGCAAAGCATGTCTGACAATGATAGCGATGTGATTGGCGCCTTGTGCTCTGGCAGCCAAAATATACTCTCTTTCCCGGACAGATAAGACAATCCCTCTGATTACCCTTGCCATCCCTGCCCATCCGATAAAACTCATGATGCCAATAATAAGGAGATAGATGGCTGTGGAATTCATGTCTAATGGAAAGGCAGCCCGAAGGGCAAGCAGAAGATAAAAATCTGGAAAACACATGATTATTTCTACCAATCTCATCAGGATGGTATCAATTATCCCACCAAAATACCCTGAAATGCCGCCAATAATCATTCCCAGACCAAAGGAGATAAGTATCCCGATAAGACCAACAGACAGTGAGATCCTTGCCCCATAAACAAGACGGGAAAGAATATCCCGTCCATTCCAGTCACTCCCAAGAAGATAAAGATGGGCAGGATCTTTTACACCAAACAAATGGATATTGCAGGGAATTATCCCCCAAAATCTGTATGGCTCACCCTTTATAAACAGATGAAGATAATACCGTTTTGAGTCCGAATCAGGAACATAGGTTTTTTCATAATATTGATTTAATTCTGTCTTATATTGATAGATAAAGGGAATAAAACTAAACCCATCCTTATCAAAAAAGTGAAGGGCAACCGGCGGGTGATATGGCTTTCCACGACATTCATAGGCAGCAGGGTACGGAGCAATAAACTCAGCAAACAAGGCAATTGTATAGAAAAAAATAAGCACATACAGGCTTATCATTGACAATTTATGCTTTTTAAGCCTGTTAAAAGCAATCCCAACAGGAGAAAGGGATTCGTATTTAATATGCTCCTTTTTTCTAAACAGCATCGGTTCACCATTCATTTACTGCCTGTGCAATCAGAAACAGAGAATATATCTGCAGATTTCGCAGATTATCGCAGATTAGAAGAAATTGCAAAACAAATCAAGCTGTGCGGTTGTGGATAATTGCATCAAAATGAATCCTGCCAAAAGATAGGAAGGGTACGAGCTGAATTAATCCACCCCAATAAATTGGGGTGCTATTCTCAACGGCTGCCTCATATGTGGATTAACACAACAACCGCACAGCTCGAAACAGATTCAACAACTAATGCATGGTGAACTTGTGGAGATATGCTATAGCCTGCGTATAATACTTGCGATGACTTTCAGATTCTCCTTCCCCATCTTTCTGATAATCTGTAAAATCTGCGTAATCTGCGAGCAAATCTTAATTGCACAGCTTGAAAAATAGTGGCTGGGGTGGAAGGATTCGAACCTTCGCAATGCGGGATCCAAAACCCCGTGCCTTACCGCTTGGCGACACCCCAATATAATAAATAAGCATTCAGCTCATCATCTCGAATCTCGAATCTGTCCCCTTTCTTCAGATTCGCGATTCGCAATCCGAGATTCGAGATTCAGCAAGCTGAATGCTTTATCCTACCAATTAAATGAATCATCTTCATGATTATCGCCATTTGTATTATTATATGCATCCAGCACCTTACTTTGAAGCATATCCCTGAAATCAGCTGTTATTGGATGAGCGATATCCTTAAATACCCCATTTCTTGTAAGCCTGTTTGGCATAGCAATAAATATTGCATCCTGTCCTTGAATCACCTTAACATTGTGTACTACAAACGCTTCATCAAAGGTAATAGATGCCCATGCCTTTAATTTTGAATCATTTTCTACTTTTTTTACCCTTATACTTGTTACTTCCATGGTATTTTATGCACCGCCTTCTTGAAAGATTTAGATAGCAGAACAAGCATCTTGCCTGTATACAGGCAAGATGCTTGTTCTGCTATAACGCAACTACTGACTTAACAACAAATATATCCCGATTGCCTCTTTCAAGTTTACAAGCCACATTATCTGCTTCTTCTTTACTTCCTGTTATCCCAAAGACACAAGAACCGCTTCCTGACATTAATGTGGACAAACAGCCAGCATCTATTAACTCATCTTTTATTGCCTTGATTTGAGGATAATGATTCAGGGTTACATCCTCCAGCTTATTATAGAGTCCTTTGGATATATCCATAATATTATTATGTTTTAATCCACCTGCTATTATTTTAACTGTTTTTGTCTGATTTGTCAACTCAAATTTTATATTTTTATACACCCACTCAGTTGAAATATTAATCCCTGGATAAACCAAAACAAACCAAACATTACAAGAATTGGGCAACAAGGTTATTTTTGTCCCAATTCCTTCAGCCAAACATGTTCCTCCAATAATAAAAAAGGGTACATCAGCCCCAAGCCTTTCTCCAATCTGCATCAGATGCTGTTTACTTAAGTTAAGTTTCCATAATTGGTTTAATCCTATCAATACGCTGGCTGCATCCGAGCTTCCACCACCAAGCCCTGCACCTACAGGGATATGTTTATCTATTTTGATACTTACCCCCTCTTGACAATTAGTATATTCCCGAAGGAGCAATGCCGCTTTATAGGCTAAATTGGATTCTGCTGAAAGGTCTAAGGCAGGACATTCGAGACTGATTTCCTCTGTTGTTGCTCCAGATGCTATCTCCTCTAATTTGATAATATCATACAGCCCTATTGTCTGCATTATAGAAACGATATCATGATAACCATCTAATCTTTTATTAATCACATCAAGATATAGGTTTAGTTTTGCTGGAGCATACAACTCTATCATTCCTTGTTTAGAGTCTCCTTTGGCACAAATTTGACTATTTGCTCACCATCTTTCAGCATCCCTGTTTTTCTTGCCTGACTTTCAATCTGAACAGGATCTGACCTTAGTGCCTTAATCTCATCCTTAAGCTGGATAATTTGCTGATCTTTTAATTTTATTTCCTTGTTCAGTGTGGCCACCTGACTATTCATTCGAACAAGGGTGATAAATCCGCTTTTGCCAAAGATAAAAACAAAGAAAATAAAAGCTGCTACACCAATAACAATTATAGATCTTCGACGGCTCAGTTCATTCTTTTTTTTCTTTGACAAAAATTTTTTTATCATATTCATATTCCTAAGATCGCAGGAGATATGGGGATATTGGAGGAGAGATATGGGGATAAAGATAATATATATTGAAAAATAGTAACTACTCAGCTATTGTTATTCTAAGCACATTTGTAATCACTTAGGGACTGAAAAATAACTCTTGCGATACAAACAATATTGTGCTAAACTTGATCTTCTGCGTAATAGCACAATTGACAGAATTATTTTATTTCAGT
>JAHIZN010000174.1 GCA_018814245.1 bacterium | reverse complement strand
CTGATAATTGGGGATAGTGACCTATATCATGTCAATCTCATTTACAGAGGGAAAGAACCACAAAGGGTGTAACCCCCTTAAGATGCAATCTCTTGTCAATAGTTCTTCTCATTTGCAATTATCTTATTACCGCTCGCAACTGTTTTCCCTAAGTGTTTACACCCTTTGTGGTTCTTCTCCTTTCTGTTGCACTTGCTACTGGATAACAAGTGGTTGTCTGTTGTTTGAGTAACCAATCAAGCAGTTATAATCGCATCCGTCATTTTAAGATTGACACGACACTTCCGTTAAGATTTGTGTATGTTACAGATTGTGTATCATCAGTACAGTCCACCTCGACTCTTTGTTTTAGCTGCAAAGTTAGCTGCGGCTGCTCCAGCAGCAGCTCCGGCAGCTCCGGCACCACCACCACCTGCCGTACCAATCAGCACCGTAGGGCAACCCATCATAATAGTATCCGGCGGTCCAATACATGTAGCCATATCACCCATACAGGCAGCAGGCATATTACCAATCAGTACCGTGGCAGCACCTATGGTAATTGGTCCTCCTACATGAGGGATAGGGGGTGTACCAGGAGTAACCATGGGGCAAACATGCATATCTCCCATACGGGCAGCCGGCTTGCCGCCAATAAGTACGGTTGGAAAGCCTATAATAATAGTCCCGTCATGCATGGTTGGATCACCTAATCTGGCTGCTGGTTTACCCATATTCACCTCATTAGTTAATCTTTACCAAAGCACCTTTTATCGTAGACATTGCTCCTCTCTCAACAAAGGAGTTAGTCTGAAGCCTCATGATTTTGATAAATAAATACAGGTGCGCTATTGTCAAACATTGAACCACCGTCATTCCAAATCTTCAAGGTTCCCTTAACAATGACGCGGGTCTTTGCTTCATCAAGCCTGCTAATTATGTCTTGTGCTGTGTCAGTTAAATTCCAGATATAGCGAATGGTGTAACACTCCTTTCCGGAAACAAGATCGTATTTCCCTCCGGCGACATCATGACCAAATTCGATTGTACCAGTCAATTCGACAGGAGTTCGTTTGATGACATCTTTTTCGTCTTCTTTATCAGGCAACGAAGGAATAAACAAGATAATATTTTGAAGTGATGGCGATGGCTCGGATTCAGAGGTAATTCTATCAGGGTCATCACCACATGTTTCATATTTCTTTGACAGTTGCCCTAATTCATAATTAGCAGATGTAAGATTTTGTGTTCCTGACTCTACCGTTTGACTTGAAGAGGCAACCTTAATTTCAGTTGATGGCTTTGATGCTTCATTCTGTGCAATGCTGCTGTTTGAATTATGCTTAACAGAATTACATGCTGTCAAGACAATACCTATAGTAACAATTAATAAAAGTGACCATACTTTCTTCATAATGCGTAACCTTTCTTGTATCTTTTTGATTAACCTATTGGCTATTTAATATGTTTAAGGCATCTGCCTTTTCTTGTTTAAGCCTATTTCGTACACTATCTCTTACTTTTGGTGAACATCCACTAAAATGTTTGGATCGTTCGTTATAAACATTTGTAATTATATCTGCCTGGCTATCATTTAAGTCAACTTTCTTAAATATATTTACACATCCCTCCGGACCATGCTGAACAGCAGTAGACCATAAGACATCTTGTAGAGCAAAACTCTGTTTGTTGATATCAAAACCCGTATTCCTTACTAATCTATTTGCTGCTTCATCATAGTATATTTTTTTTGTGTAGTCATGTTGTAATTTCAAAAACTCATCGGGGTTTTCTTTTGCAATTTTTCTCCATGCTGCATCAAAATTTGTTCCATTTGTATTTTTATCATCAATATATGCATCATTTAGCTTTGCATAGATATCATTGTTCTTGTTCTTGGTCCAGCCATAAAACTTAGCAACTACTTTATCCTTAGTGTTAAACTGCCATGCACCGTATGACTTCCCACCAGGATCACCCGGATTATTGGCAATTATCCCTGGATTACCATTTGATTCATATTTTGCTGACAGAGTTCCTAATTCAGGAACAGTGTATGTTTTGCCTGCACCCAATACCGACTTCCCATTCCCCTTTGTCAATCTTTGTGGTTTGCTCAATCCAGCTTGTGCTATTGATACCACCTGTTTGTCTGTCGATTTCTTTACAACATCTATTCCATTTGTCGTCTCTATTGCCTTATCTGAATTGGGTATCCCTCCCTTCATCGCCCCAACTATCCCCCCAACAATTGCCCCCGGCAATCCGCCAATAGCCGCACCCATCACTGCATCAAGAATTTCACCTGCAATTCCTCCAACAATTGCCCCAAACAGCCCGCCCCGTCTCTTTGTTTTAACTGCAAAATTAGCTGCAGCTGCTCCTGCCGCAGCTCCAGCTGCTCCGGCACCACCACCTCCTGCCATACCAATCAGCACCGTAGTGCAACCCATCATAATAGTATCCGGTGGTCCAATGCAGGTAGCCAT
>JAHIZN010000173.1 GCA_018814245.1 bacterium | reverse complement strand
GTTGTAATTGTGGAAGTAAGCTCACAGCTCTTTTTTCTTCAACGATTCTCAGCGAACTCTGCGTCTCTGCGGTGAACAATTTTTTTTCGTGGCTTGCAAAATCCACAGGTTATTGAGCAATTACATTTTTTATGCTTGCATTTTTTCTAAAAATATGCTATAATCCTCCTATGTTTCGATAATCATAAAACAGTAACTGCTCAATATCCTGTTGCAATTCGCAAGAGGTTGAAAGCAACAGTAACTATTCAGACAACAAGAATACAGATACAGAAAAAGAACCACAAAGGGTGTAAATTCTAAGAGATAAACCATTATCAGGCTCTTCTCATTTGCGATTACCCTGTTATCGTTATTGTTCGCAATTCTTAGGGGATATGGGGATAGAGAATAGAGAATAGAGAGATAGGGGGATAATGGAGAAAAGGGAGACACCCCCAATATTTACACCCTTTGTGGTTCTTTTTCTGCCAGAGGTGTTACTTCCTCCCGCTGCACTTGCTACTGACTAATAAAGGATAACATGGAATACACAATCACTACAAATAACCTGAAAACATTAATCAATGGCTTGATTGAAGGGCATACGGTTTATGCCCCAAAAAGGGTTGGGGCAACAACCGTTTTATACGAAACAATAGCGTCCTTTGATGAATATGACAGCACTGTGCTGCTTGCCAATACCTCGGCAAAGGGCAAGATCTATCCACAATGCGAGAAATTATTTGAATTTGCAAAAACGATTGACGGTGTGGAATTAAAGGAATGCGAACAGATCAAGGAATCTGTAATCTTTGGATGCAGGCCGTGTGATGCAATTGGGTTTTCCTTGTTGGATAAGCTGTTTAACTGGGAAGAATATCGGGATGAGTCTTATTTTTCAAGGCGGGATAAGACAACGATAATTAGTATCTCCTGTACCAACCCTGAGTCAACATGCTTTTGTAATTCGTTTGAGAATGGGGGTTCTGCGGGAAAGGCGGGCAGTGATCTGCTTTTAACACCAATAGGCGATAGGTATCTTGTGGAGATTATTACTGAAAAAGGGCAAAAGATCATTGAAGGGAGCAAATATTTTGAGCCTGCAACAGAAAAGGATGTTGCCTCAAAACAAGGGGTTGAGCAGGCTGCAAATGAGAAGATGACAAAACAGCTTGAGCTGAATGAGATTAAGAAAAATCTTGATAATGCCTTTGAATCACCTTACTGGGATACGGTGCATCTGCCATGCCTGAAGTGTAATGTCTGCACCTTTGTTTGCCCCACCTGTTATTGCTTTGATATAAGTGAATGTCCGAGTGGGTATGCAGAGGGGGAGAGAAATAGGACATGGGATAGCTGTATGTCCGAACCGTTTACCCGAATGGCTGGCGGGGTAAATCCAAGGTCAGACCCAAAGCGGCGATTTCGTCAAAGGTTTATGCATAAGTTCAGGTATCATGTGGATAATTTTAATGAGCATCTTTGCACGGGTTGCGGAAGATGTATCAAATATTGCCCTGTTGGGATAGATATAAGAAGGGTGTTGGAAGGGGTAAGATAGGCAGAATCCAGAATTCAGAATTCAGGAGTCAGAATACGGAAAAACAGAATTCTCGTCTCTGTCCGTGAAGACAAACAGACTTCCGAAGTTTTGAAAACTTCGGAAGTCTACTATTCTCCAAACATAGCCAAGGACAGCAGCACAGGCTTTCAGCCTGTGAATTACAAGGAGTAAAAATGAGTAATATTTATTCTCCAAATATAGCAAGGGTAATGGAAGTAAGGGACGAAACCCCTGATGTCAGGAGTTTCAGGTTTGAATTTATTGACCCTGAGATTCACAAGAATTTTACATGGAAAGCTGGACAATTCCTGATTCTTTCAGTATTTGGTGTTGGTGAGGCAGTATTTACCTTTGCCAACCCTCAAACAAGGAAGCAATTCGTAGAGTGCAGCATCAGAAAGGTTGGACTTGTTACTGAGGCTATACATGAATTAGAGGTGGGTGATACGGTTGGCATCAGGGGACCGTACGGAAACTGGTTTCCGTTTGAGGAGTTTAAGGGCAGGAATCTATTATTTGTTGCCGGCGGGATAGGGCTGGCTGCCCTGCGATCCCCTATTGAATACAGCCTTGATACAAGGGAAGATTATGGCAAGATAACCATACTCTATGGGGCAAGAAGCCCGCTGGATATTTGTTATAAGGATAAACTTACAGAGTGGCAGAATAGTGATAGCGTAGAGTTAGTTTTAACCGTTGACAGGGGTAATGATGAATGGAAACACAGGGTAGGACTGATTCCAAATATCCTGAAGGAGATGAACCCTGATGCAGAAAATACAATTGCCATCATCTGCGGTCCCCCGATTATGATAAAATTTACCCTAAAGGCACTGGCTGACATGGGATTTACCGATAATCAAATAGTTACCACCCTTGAGATGAAGATGAAGTGCGGATTGGGTAAGTGTGGACGGTGTAATATAGAAAATATCTTCGTTTGCAAGGATGGCCCTGTATTCTATTATACACAATTAAAAAATCTGCCGGAAGAATATTAGTGTCGTGTCAACTGTTAATTGTCGCATAGTTAATTATGTATGGACAGAGCCTGCGGATAAGGGATAAGGGAGAAGGGATAAGGGAGAAGGGATAAGGGATAAGGGAGAAGG
>JAHIZN010000172.1 GCA_018814245.1 bacterium | reverse complement strand
TATAGTCTTAAGGAATTACACCCTTTGTGATTCTTTCTCTGTAAACAAGTGGTGTTTTCTACTTGCACAGGTTAGCCTATTTTCGCAAAATTTACAGAAGAACCGATAAAATAAGATTACCCACTTGAGGCAAAAAAAGCCAGATATTGCAACCATTACTATTTCAGCATCGTAGTCCCAATTTTCAAGCATTGTCCATACTAACTTTGCCAAGGACATATTTTTTTAGGTACAATCAATGTTAAAATTTCTCCCAATTGAAAAGTTTCATCTATTGAATTAAGTGGAGTTGCGATAATTCTTGCCGTTATCTCCATTAGTTCCTCCCCATACAATTGATTTTTTCTACCTTCTTCTTCCTGTTCCTGAATCCTTTTTTCTATTCTTGTGCGATTAATGGCAACGATTTTTGCTGTTTTATCTATTCCGATACTTCCTCCTGAATCCAACACTTGTCCCTTATTTTTCAGAGACTTTCTCAAAATTACCCCCCCTTATGCAGCAATTCTTAAGTAAAATCTGTAAGCTCACTAAGAATTACCAATTCCTTACATAATAAAGAAGGATGTCCCTATAACACCCTTTGTATAAAGACACCCTTCTTTTTTTGACGAAACAAGAAGTAGTTCTTTAAGATTCGAAGCTACCTACATGCCCGTCTGCACAGAAAAGACTTACTTTCATATATGCAAAAATCATGCCAAATCATAAATAAATCAAGATGTTTTTATCAATGTTTTAACTTGCAGTCTTGCAACATGTTAGATAGGCATATTCTTATTGCTTAAAATTGTCAATATTAAAGTTGTACCTGTGGGTACGATTGGGATATTTTATGGGTACACTTAGCTATTCAAAAGTGTGATCAGATACTTATCAATGGGCAGATAATCCATCAGGAATAGGCTTATGAATATACACTGGTTTTATAATCTTTTTGACTGCATTCATGGTATTGGTTACACGCAATTTTTCAAAGATAACATCAAACTGTTCCTCGAGTTTATTTCTAATACCTGTCCTTACTGCTGCATGTAAATCCCACATCTTTTGTTTGAATGGTCCAAACCCTTTTTTTCTCATCTTATAAATAAACTGTTCATCGCTTTGTCCTTCTTTTCTTTCCTCACCAAAATTTTCTTTAAGATATTCATAAATCTCATCTTTTAATTCATCTGGCAACATTTCATAAAGAATATTTTGAAACTGAGTTGCCAAATGTATCTCAGCAGTATTAGTATCTGGAAATTTATGAAATGTATCGATTGGCAGGGTTGATGCCCCATGCTGAACTGCCCCTGCCAGCCCAAACTTCTCTATTGCTATGTAAGAAAGCCGACTTAGAGTATCGAAATCTAATCTTACCTGTGCAAGTGTACCATCTGAGAGTGGAATGCCGCCATGAACCGTTCCTGTCTGGATGCTTATCTTGCTTATTCCATGAAGTCCGCTTTCCAATTCTTTTTGTAACCCATTTATGTATTCTTGCAACTCCTCATCAGTGCTGTTTTTTCCACCAATCTCTCCTATCTCTCCACCCACAGATATGGTTATCCCTATAGGTTCTATTTCCCGGATATAAGAAAGAATTCCTGCTGTTAATCTAATATTATTTTCTTGTTGCTCCTGAACCGCAGGTTTATTCATATCAACCATGGTAGAGGCATCAATATCGATATTGTAAAATCCAGCATCAACAGAATCCTTAATCAATTGTTTAAGGGATAATAACTCTTTCTCCTGATCTTTTTCATACTTATCCCGACTAATTTGAAAGTGATCCCCTTGAAGAAAGATGTGCCCCTGATACCCCTCCCGAATAGCAGCAGCAATAATTACTGAAACATATTCAGATGGAGATTGCTGTGTATAATCTATTTCTGATGAGGCAATCTCAAAGATAAATGCACCTACACGATTTCGTTTTACTGAGCGGATTAATGCTCTGGCAATATCATAGGTCAAGCCACGAATATTGATTGCCGGTATGGTCTTGTGCGGCATTTCTCCCCTACCCTTTGCTGTATATAGCTCTTGAATAGACGCAGCATACACGCCAAGTTCAAGCCCTGATTCCCAGAGAATCCATTTGCATGCATTTTTAACCTCAAGGTCATCATTAAAGACTGCACTATATACCAAGGCGTCGACAAGCCTTTCCTGAAAGGTTATCCCTTCCAACATATCGACCCCATCATGTTTAATCCTTACCCGACCAGCCAATGCATTTTTTAATTCCTGAATACTTTGATACATAATAATTACCTCGCATAAATTCAGTTTTTAATTGTCAACTATCAGTAGCCAGAAAACACATAGACAAATAACTTCACCATTATTTTTGACAACAATGTAATTAACCCAATGTAACTATTCAGCAGATGTTTTTTAACGCAATTATTTAACACAGAGAGCACAGAGAAATATGAGTTACACAGAGGAAGATTACAATAAAATATTAGGAAAAATTATTAACCCTGTGTAACTCTGTCTTCTCGGTGAACTCTGTGTTAAAAAAATTTCAGATATACTGAGTAGTTACAGTTGTTTTCACGCAAAGAACGCAAAAATTTCACTTTAAGTTGCCTGCCAGCCAACCACCCTATCCCTTCCGGTATTTTTTGCACTATAAAGGGCATTATCTGCACATTTAATCAGCTCTTCCTGATTACTTGCATCATTTGGAAATGTAGCCGTACCAATACTTATTGTTACTGGAAGGACAATGCCAAGCTGTGTTTTTTCTTCATGACTGAACAATTTTTCAGAGATTGCACTTCTTATTCGTTCTCCCAGCAAAAGGCTGTTTTCCCTTGGTGTCCCAGGGGCAATAATCACAAACTCCTCACCCCCATAGCGAGCCACTACATCTGTTTTCCTTGTATAAACATTCAAAAGCATACCTACCTTTTCTAATACCATGTCCCCTTTTTGATGTCCATACAGATCATTAAATTGTTTGAAATGGTCAATATCCATGAGGAGCAGGGATAATCCGCCATATCTAAGCCTTTTACATCTTTCTATCTCATTGCGCAAATTTTCCTGAAAATACCTGTAGTTATAAAGCCCGGTAAGACCATCAGTAATGGCTAATTTTCTTATCTCCTCATGAAGCTTAGCATTATTTATTGCCAAAGCAGCCCGGGAACCAATAAGCTCTAAAAAGTTCAAATCATTCTTATCAAATTTCTTATGTTGAACATATGCACAGTTAAAAACGCCAATGATATTATTTTCTATCTTTAATGGTACAGCAATTAGGGATGCCATCTCCTGACCAGATGAATGTATCCCTGTTTTATGCAAATCTTCAATAATCAAAGACTCACCTGTTTTAACAACATTGCCCAACAGACTTCCCTCTATCTTAATCTTATCTCGTGCAAGAATCCCTCCGGAAAACATTCCTTTACTCACACATGTCCTTAACTCTATCCCTTTCTCATCAACCAGACTGATTGTTGTCAGATCTGTCTTCAGGAAATTACCTGTAACATCAATGATAATATTTAATTGTTCCTCTAAACCCAGTGTGCTTCCTATCTTTAAGGAAAGATTATATAGCTCATATAATGCATGGCTTTTTTCCTCAATCTCCTTTAGATTTACCTTTAGCGTAGCAAGAAGAGCCTGAAGTTTATCCTTTTCTATAGCCAATTCTTCACTCTGAGCCTTGATCTCTTGTGTAAGATAGCTGCTAAACCCTGCAATGACAAATAATAAGGGAAGTCTGCCCAAAAAAATAGGCAGCATATCAGAATATGTTGGTGAGGTTAAAATTCCAATTAAGATGTAAAGCAAACTTATACATATGATTACAAAGAAACACCTGATTGGATTATAATAGATTGCAGCAAATATGGTTACTATGAAATAAAGCAAGAAGAAATCACTCTTAAGCCCACCAGTAAGATAGATTATGCCGCTAATAAATACAATGTCTAATGTGCTTTCAGCATAACATATCCGGTATCCCTTACCGTCCTGCCACTGCTTTTGCCAGGGGATAAATCTAATCGCAATATTATAGATAGCAGCCAGGATAATGAGAGCATAGATTTGGATGCGAGACATCCCTTCCTGTGGAAAAATCTCAACCATTAATAAAACCATCAGCATTATCAACCATCTGGTCTTATTGGCTACCTTGAACATCCGTTGTGGAAAATTAAGATGCATGTTATTGTTAATCTCCCTGACTTTCAACTATCAATTATCAATTATCAATTATCAATTATCAATTATCAATTATCAATTATCAATTATCAATTATCAATTATCAATTATCAATTATCAATTATTATTATACTTCATAACATCACTCAAGTCAAGTAAAAAAATCCTTGCATTTTATTAAAATATATGCTAATATATTCCAACTATGGAATGGCTAGATGGATTTGTAGAAGAAAGAATAAAGGGATTGCAGCCGTATGAGGTGCCGGACATTACCTGTCGGGTAAAATTGGATGCCCATGAGAATCCATATTCGCTGCCGGGTTTTGTACGGGAAAAGATAGAGCAGGCATGTTCCTGGCTTGAGTTTAACCGCTATCCTGACCCACATGCCCGTACTTTACGGGAAAATTTGAGTATCAAGCTTTCTGTCTTACCAGAAATGATTATGATGGGTAACGGCTCGGATGAGCTTATCCTGTATCTGCTTTTATGCTTTGGACCCAAAAGGGTTATCTTCCCATTACCTACCTTTGCCATGTATGATATTTTGGCAAGGATTACACTTTCTACGGCAACAGGTATCCCCTTAAATGATGACTTTGAGATTAATGATGAGAAGATTATTGATGAAGCAAAAAAAGAGCCTTCCATTATTTTCCTAAGCTATCCCAATAACCCTACAGGGAACTGTTTTAGCAGAAAAAGAATTGAAAAAATAATCAGCCAGACAGATGCCTTGGTAGTACTGGATGAGGCTTATTATGAGTTTTCGCAGGAGACATTTTTACCACTTGTTCATGAATGTGAAAGGGTTGTGGTCTTGAGGACACTTTCCAAGGCTTTTGGATTGGCAGGGTTGCGTGTTGGATATATGATTGCTCAACCTCAAGTGATAAATGAGGTGAAAAAGGTAAAACTTCCCTATAATCTGAATGCATTTTCTCAAGTATCCGCATCCATAGCAATAGAGAATGCCCCCCTGTTCCTGCCAATCGTTCAGGGGATAATGGATGAACAAAAAAGGATCTCTGGTGAACTATCTGCAATCTGCGGGATCAAGGTGTATCCATCAAAAGCAAATTTTATCCTCTTTAAGATTACAGAAGATATTTGTGCTAAGGATGTTTTTAATTTGCTGATAGATAAGGGGATATTGATTCGGTATCTTGGAGATGTCCCAGATTTAAATAATTGCTTGCGGGTTACGGTTGGAAGACCTGAGGAAAATAATGAATTTTTGTGGGCAATGAAAGAGATTATGAATAAGTATTCAGGGGTCATTCGACCAGTCTGACAGGTCTGACTTGTCAGACAACAAGGTGAAAGATAATGAACAGACAAGCTGAGATAAAACGAAAAACAAGAGAGACAGATATTCATCTGTGGATAGACCTTGACGGTACAGGGGACTCTAAAATAGATACAGGAATTGGCTTTCTGGATCACATGTTAGAGTTGTTTAGTAGACATGGTTTCTTTGATCTCAAGGTTGAGGCTAAAGGGGATATCCGTGTTGATTATCATCATACGGTAGAAGATATAGGGATATGCCTTGGCGAAGCCGTGACAAAGGCATTGGGTGAAAAAAAAGGGATCCGCAGATATGGGAATGTGTCCCTGCCCATGGACGAGGCATTGGCTTCTGTGGCATTGGATATAAGCGGCAGGGGAATGCTGGTCTTTAATGTCAATTTCCCGGATTTAACTACAGGGCTTGATTGGGATGAGGTTAAGCGATTTGATGTTGAGCTGATAAAGGAATTTTTCAGGGCATTTGCTCAGCATAGCAGCATAACCCTTCACATTAATCTTGCATATGGTGAAAATGGTCATCATATTATTGAGGCTGTCTTCAAGGCATTTGCCAGAGCCCTTTGTCTGGCAGTTGAGGTTGATAAAAGAATAGAAGGGGTAATGTCTACTAAAGGAATGATTTGAGAATTAAAAATTAAAAATTATGAATTAAAAATTATGGGTAAGAAGATTAAATCCTTAAATTTATTCCTAATTCTTACTAATTCATAATTTTTAATTTTTAATTTTTAATTTCTGGGGGTGGTGTTTTTATGTTACTAATTCCAGCTATTGACTTAAAGAAAGGGGTTGTTGTCCGTTTGACTCAGGGAGAGAAGGATACAGCTGTGGTATATTCTGATGACCCGGCAGAGGTAGCAAAACTCTGGGAATCAAAGGGAGCAGAGTTGATTCATGTGGTTGATCTTGATGGGGCAATGATGGGTTATCATCAGAATCTGGAGTCAGTCAAAAAGATAGTTAATGCAGTAAAGATCCCTGTTCAGTTTGGCGGCGGGGTAAGAAGTATCAGGACCATAGAAGAGGTGCTTGGTATAGGTGTGGCAAAGGTTATTATTGGAAGCAAGGCAGCTATTGATCCAAATCTGACTCGGGATGCAATAGCTAAGTTTAATGATAAGATAATTGTTGGGATAGATGCTAAGGGTGGAAAGGTAGCAGTATGGGGCTGGCAGCAGATGACAGAGTATACAGCCCTTGACCTTGCTCAGGAAATGAAAAGGAGCGGGGTAACCAGGATTATCTACACAGATATCGCAAGGGATGGAATGCTGGAGGGGCCAAACTTTGATGCTGTGAGAGAGTTTACTCAGGCAATAAAGTTAGAGGTTATTGCCGCTGGCGGAATAACAAGCCTTGATGATATTAAAAAACTTCTTGCTTTTGAAAAAATAGGCTTAAAGGGTGCAATCGTTGGAAAGGCAATCTATACCGGCAAGATTGAGTTGTCTGAGGCAATAAAAATGGTTAAGGATGCTCAAATACCAGAACCTGTCCATGAGACAACACCTCAGGATAGATTCAGACGACCTTTTAAGCTAAAGAGTGAGGATGATGCTGTGAAGTTTTATTGAGTTATTGTGGTGCAGGCTTCCAGCCTGCAAAGTGTAGCGAGCTGTGCAATTAAGATTTAATCCGCAGATTACGCAGATTTCACAGATTACAGATGAGATGGGGGGGAAAGCAGTAGAGACTCAAAATTTCGAGCTGTGCGGTTGTTGCATTAAGCCACAGAAGCATAACAATAGGACGCAAATACAGGGAAAGATCCACAAAGGGTGTGAATTATAAGAGACACAACACTTGTCAGGCTTTTCTCATTTGCAATTATTCCTGTTTCGCTGCAATTATTTTTCCTAAGTTTACACCCTTTGTGGTTCTTTCTCCGCCAGAGGTGCTACCTCCTTCCTGTTGCACTTGCTACTGGCTAACAAGCCTCCATAATTTCCTCTGGTGTACAAATAATATGATACTCCTGAATACATTTTGTCTGTAGCGAGCCCTTTATCAGGGCAGCAATACCATCCACCGCAGCCAAAACGCCCTGAGCAATTGTAATAATAGGTATGCCATGAAGATAGGCATGGCTGCGAATCGTTACCTCATCTGTTCTTGGTTTTTTGCCAGACGGTGTATTGATAAGCAGGGCAATCTCATTATTCTTTATCATATCTACAATATCAGGCCTTCCCTCACCTACCTTAAATATCCTATCCATAGGAATTCCTTGTTCATTGTAGTATCTTGCTGTCCCCTCAGTTCCAATCAGCCTGAACCCCAATTCAACAAATTGTTGTACTGCAGGAAGGATTATCGGTTTATCCTTATCCTTAACCGAGATAAAGATAGTCCCTTTTACAGGCAGGTGCTGGCCGGCAGCTATTTGAGATTTTGCAAATGCCCTGCCAAAGCTTGTGTCTATACCCATTACCTCTCCGGTTGATTTCATCTCAGGTCCAAGCACAGGATCAACCCCGGAAAAGCGGGCAAATGGAAAGACAGCCTCTTTTACAGCCACATGCTGAGGCACTATCTCTTTGTCAAAGCCAAGCTCTTTAAGTGTTTTACCAAGCATAACCTTTGCAGCTAATTTGGCTAAAGAGACACCGATTACCTTTGAGACAAAGGGAACTGTTCGGGATGCTCGGGGATTTACCTCTAAGACAAAGATGTCATTTCCTTGAATGGCATATTGGATATTCAACAAGCCAATGACACCAAGCTCCATTGCCAGGGCATAGGTATTTTCTTTGATTCCCTGAATAATGGATGGACTAAGGGTATGTGGCGGCAAGACGCAGGCAGAATCACCTGAATGCACGCCGGCAAACTCAATATGCTCCATAATTCCGCCAATAATCACAACATTCCCATCTGATATGGCATCAACATCAACCTCAATCGCATCCTCCAGGAATTTGTCCACCAGCACGGGTCTGTCTGGGGATACAAAAACAGCATTTTTCATATATTTTTCCAGATCCGCATCATCGTAAACAATCTCCATTGCCCTGCCGCCCAGAACATACGATGGTCGAACAATGACAGGATAGCCAATATCCTTGGCTATTCTCCTTGCCTCTTCTATGACAACAGCAGTGCCATTGGGTGACTGCTTTAATCCCAGCTTTTGGAGCAATAGCTTGAATCGTTCCCTGTCCTCAGCCCTGTCCACGGCATCGGTTGATGTTCCAAGGATTTTCACCCCTGCCTTTTCCAAGGGAATAGCCAGATTTAATGGTGTCTGACCGCCCAGCTGGATTATTACCCCCTCTGGTTTTTCTCTGTCAACAATGTTTAATATATCCTCACGGGTCATTGGTTCAAAGTAGAGCCTGTCTGATGTATCATAATCTGTAGAAACCGTTTCCGGGTTGCAGTTTACCATGATGCTTTCATAGCCTTCTTCCCTTAAGGCAAAGGATGCCTGACAGCAGCAATAATCAAATTCAATCCCCTGACCAATTCGATTTGGTCCGCCGCCAAGGATCATCACCTTTTTTTTGCTGCCTGAACGGGTCTCATCCTCTGTTTCATAGGTAGAATAATAGTAGGGGGTATATGCCTCAAACTCTGCTGCACAGGTATCAACAAGCTTAAAAGTAGCCTCAATCCCATATCCCTTACGCAAGTTCCGAATAGATTCCTCATCTGAATCCAGAAGATACGCCAGCTGCCTGTCTGAAAAGCCATACTCCTTTGCCTCTCGCAACAGCTCCTTTGAAATTCGCGATTCGCAATTCGCGATTCGCAATTTATAATCCGCAATTCGCAATTCGCAATTCACGATTTGTTCGATATTATGCAAAAACCATCTGTCTATTTTGGTAATCTCAAATATCTCATCCATGCTCATGCCAGCTAAAAATGCCTCACGAAGATAAAATATTCGGAGAGAATTGGGTATGCTGATCTTTCTCTTTATCTCACTCATATCCTTTGGAATATCCTTGCCATCGCCGCCAAGCCCGAATCTTCCTATCTCCAGCGACCTCAATCCCTTTTGAAGTGCTTCCTTAAATGTTCGTCCAATAGCCATTGCCTCACCAACAGATTTCATGGATATTCCAAGAACATCCTCTGCCCCAAGGAATTTTTCAAAGGTAAATCTGGGTATTTTGATTACGCAATAGTCAATGGTTGGTTCAAATGAGGCAGGGGTTTCCCGGGTAATATCATTTGGTATCTCGTCAAGGGTATAGCCAACGGCTAATTTTGCTGCCATTTTTGCAATAGGGAATCCGGTTGCCTTTGATGCCAGGGCAGAGCTTCTGGATACCCGCGGGTTAATCTCAATGACCACCATTCGCCCATTTTCAGGGTTTAAGGCAAACTGAACATTTGAGCCGCCGGTTTCCACGCCTATCTCACGAATGACCTTGATAGCAGCATCACGCATCAATTGATATTCCCTGTCTGACAGGGTTTGAGCCGGGGCAACCGTAATGGAGTCGCCTGTATGAACGCCCATGGGGTCAAGGTTTTCTATAGAGCAGATAATAACAACATTATCCTTTATGTCCCGCATAACCTCAAGCTCATACTCTTTCCAGCCGATTATTGATTCCTCGATCAATATCTCTGAGATAGGGCTTGCCTCAAGCCCCATGGCCACTATCTGTTCAAACTCCTCTATATTATAAGCTATGCCGCCGCCTGTCCCACCGAGGGTAAGGCTTGCCCTGATAATCAATGGGAAGCCCAATTCTTTGGCTATCCTGCGGCTATCATCCATATTATATGCCAACCCGCTTTTTGGCACATCAAGCCCAATCCTAATCATAGCCTCCTTGAATTGGCTTCTATCCTCTGCCTTTCTTATTGCAGAATAGTTTGCCCCAATCATTTCAACATGGTATTTATCCAATACACCCATCTCAAATAGCTTTATCGCTGTATTAAGCCCTGTTTGTCCGCCAAGGGTAGGCAAGATAGCATCAGGTCTTTCAATCTCAATGATTTTAGCCACTACCTCCGGGGTAATTGGTTCAATATATGTTCGGTCTGCGGTTTGAGGGTCGGTCATAATGGTAGCAGGGTTTGAATTGACAAGAATAACAAAATATCCATCCTCTCTTAACGCCTTGCACGCCTGAGTGCCGGAATAATCAAACTCACAAGCCTGACTAATGATTATCGGGCCTGAGCCAATGATAAGTATCTTATTTATATCTGTTCTCTTTGGCATAACATCTCCTTAATATATAAGTTATCGGCTCTTTCTTGCCTCAAATGGGTAATCTTATTTTATCGGTTCTTCTGTAAATTTTGTGAAAATAGGCTAACCTGTGCAAGTAGAAAACACCACTTGTTGACAGAGAAAGAATCACAAAGGGTGTAATTCCTTAAGACTATAGCCTCATGTTAGGTTCTTCCATTTGCAATTACATAAATTAATCGTCAATTATTTTCCCTATAGATTACACCCTTTGTGGTTTCTTTCTTCTTTCGTTACAAAAGGCTACCCATTTGAGGCAAGAAAGAGCCTAAGTTATCGGCAAAGTCAGCACGACTATCTCTTATATTATGGCAGATTTAACCCTGATAGTCAAGCAAATTTTTTGATTTTGCGTAATGAGTTAATTATCGGTAGGAAAGCATACAGCCACAAAGGGATTGTTTTACATGGATGACAACCACGAGGAGTAGCACCCCTGACACTCTGCAGCTACTGTCGTGTCAACTGTTAATTGTCGCATAGTTAATTATGTATGAACAGAGCCTGCCCCCCTGCATTCGCCTTATCCTTACCCACATCTTTGGGGGACAGAATTCTGACGGAAAATGCTGCAAAACAACAGAAGCATGTATCACAAAATGATTAATAATTCAACAATTCATTGATTCAGCAATTGTCAATTGTTGAATTACTGAATTGCTGAATTGTTGAATTAATGGTGGTTGAACTTGTGG
>JAHIZN010000171.1 GCA_018814245.1 bacterium | reverse complement strand
ATTATGGCAGGGACAAGCCCTGCAGCTACAGCTATTCGTGGGAAACTTGTAGCTGCGACCTGCCAGAGGTGCTCTCCTCTTGTGGTCGCCGTCTTCATTCTGTATTCTGACTCCTGAATTCTGTATGCCTGAATAGTTACTATAACATAAACCTCAAATCGTGTCAAGGAAAATCTCAGCAATTCTGTAATGGGGCAATGAGAGCGTTGTTCAACAATTCTCATTTTGGCACGCAAAGATCGCAAAGCTTTCGCAGAGTCCGCGGAGATAAGGATAAAAAATGAGGAAAATGATGAAAATCTCATCCCTTTCTCTCTTCCTCTGCGTTCTTTGCGAATCCTTATGCAGATCTTTGCGAGAATCTTTTTCCCATAATTAGAATTGCTGATTGCTGATAAAATAGTATTGCTATATGGTAAATTTTATGGTATAATTGGCAATATCTTGTGGAGAGATGCCTGGAGCGTATATAATGTCTTATAATCTGAGCAAAAAATCTGAATTCTTACCCATATCTAAAGATGACATGAAGGATCGAGGATGGAAGGAATTGGATATAATCCTTATTACTGGTGATGCATATGTTGATCACCCTTCTTATGGTACAGCAATTATTGGCAGGGTATTAGAGGATGCAGGGTTTAGGGTGGGTGTTATCAGTCAGCCTGATTGGAAAAATATTGATGATTTTTCTACATTGGGCAAGCCAAGGCTATTTTTTGGGATTGCTGCTGGCAATCTTGATTCAATCATAGCTAATCATACAACTACAAGAAATAAGAGAAAAACAGATGATTATTCACCTGGTGGAAAACCAGGCTTGCGTCCTAATCGGGCATCTATCGTTTATTCCAACAGGGTAAGGGAGGCGTTTCCTGACACCCCTATTGTTTTGGGAGGTATAGAGGCAAGCCTGCGAAGACTGGCTCACTATGATCACTGGTCTGATGAGGTAAGAGCATCTATATTAATAGACTCCAGGGCTGATATTCTGATCTATGGCATGGGTGAGAGGCAGGTTGTTGAAATAGCCAAACGATTGAGATGCGGAGAGGATTTGGAGGGTATTTGCGGTACGGCTATGATTAAAAAGGATATAGAAACACTTAAGGATGCAGTTGTCATCCCTTCATTCGAGGATGTAAACACAAGTAAACGAAAGTTCAATGAAGCTTTTGAATTGTGGTACAAAGAATGCGATCCTTTTCACGGTAAAACGGTTGTTCAGCCTCATGGCAATAGATTTGTTGTCCAATTTCCCCCTGCCTTACCATTAAGCACAGATGAATTGGATCATATCTATCTGCTCCCTTTTGCCAGAAGGTGGCATCCTGTTTATGATAAAGACGGGGGTGTGCCTGGGTTTGAAATCGTAAGATTCTCAGTTACTTCCCATCGCGGCTGTTGCGGACAGTGCAGCTTTTGCAGCCTGTATGCCCATCAGGGACGAATAGTTCAGAGCAGAAGCAGCCAGTCTATTGTTAAAGAAATAGAAACCATTGCTAATCTTAAAGAATTTAAGGGGACAATTACAGATATCGGGGGACCAACTGCCAATTTGTATCAAGCAAGCTGTAAACATTGGGCAACAAGGGGTGCTTGCAAAGGAAAGATGTGTCTTGTTCCAACAAGGTGCAGGGAATTAAAAACCGGTTATGGTCAGACCATGAATATGTGGGCTGAGGTGATGAAAAATCCAAAGGTAAACCATTTGTTTGTAGCAAGCGGAATAAGGTATGATCTGTTGGTCGAAAATGAGGCAGAAAAGTACTTGAAGATACTCTGCAAACATCATGTTGGCGGACAGTTAAAGGTAGCACCGGAGCATACCTCAGACTCAGTACTCAAGCTGATGAACAAGCCATCATTCAAGGTATACGAAAAATTTGAGGCAAGGTTCAGGAAGATAAATAAGGAATTAAATAAAAAGCAATATCTTGTAAATTATTTTATAAGTGCTCATCCGGGTTCAAACCTGGAGGCTACCTGTCAGATGGCTCTTTACTTAGCACATAAAAACATCAGACCCGAACAGATACAGGATTTTATCCCTTTACCCATGACTGTTTCAGGGTGCATGTATCATACAGGAAAACATCCGTTTACCGGCGAACATGTTTATGTGGCGAAAGATGCCAAGGAAATAAGGATGCAGCGAGCTCTGATTCAATCTAATCAGCCGCAAAACAAGGAATTGGCATTAGAAGCTCTGAAGAAATTAGATAAACTGCACCTTCAAGGTGTGTTGATGGGTAAGAAAGTCTTGTAGTCAAATAGTCTTATAGTCCAGCCATAAGAGGTCTGTTGTTAACAGACTACTACTGCGTCAACTGTTAATTGTCGCATAGCTAATTATGTATGGGCAGGCTCTGCGAATGCAGGGGTAACAGAGGTGCTGCCTCCCATGTCTCTGCCACCAATAAGCGACCACAAGGAGGAAGCTCCTCTGGCAGGGATGTCCCTACAAATTGTTATGCGTCAAATTAAGGTTGACACGACACTACTACATCTTGACATTAATTCTTGCTAAATTATAACCATTCAGCTATCTAAATGTGTAAGATAAGGAGAAAGGGAGAAAGGGGAGAACAGGGGAGAATACAAAATGACAGAATTAAGAATATTCTGACTCCTATTAATCTTCCCCACTTCTCCATCTTCCCCTTTTCTCCTTTATTACACATCTGAATAGTTACCAT
>JAHIZN010000170.1 GCA_018814245.1 bacterium | reverse complement strand
TATTCCTAAAAATGGCTTGCCAGAAGAGATATTTGAAAGGATAACATCAATAAGTCCAAGAGACTTAAGATTATCCATCGCATCCCTAAAGGCACCAACCCCTGGTAAAACAACTGATGATGCTGCATCAATAACCCTTGGATCATTGGTAATTATTGCCTCTGCTCCTACCCGTTCAAACCCCTTCTGAACAGAACAAAGGTTTCCTACCCCGTAATCAATGATAGCAATCATTTAAGTATTTCCTCACACTAATCCTCAAAATCATAGTCACTTGAACATCTTTCTACAATCATAGATGAAATCGTGGACAAACCAGCCAATCTCAAGGATTCATTCTTAAGCATCTCCTCTTCTGGCGGAGAGGGGATATAAAAATTCCCATTTTTATCTGCATCCTCATCAGGCATTAGTGCCTCTTCCGTATATTTACAGAATGGATTCCAGAGCAGCCAGCTATTACATCCATGTTGAGACAGTGCTTTAATCTGAAGCTGAACCTCTACAGTACCATATTGATGCTTTAAGCTAAAATCCTGAAGCCAGCTTCTAAGCTTGCAACCTGTTCCCTCAAGCTTACTCATAGCAATCTTTGTGCTAAAATTTATCACATCATAGGGCATGGCATCCGGGTCCATAAGTCCATATTCACCACGATAATAGTGAGAGGGATACACCATGGGGGAGATGAAATCAGCATATTTGGCAATCCCTATAAAATCCTGACCAATCCCTAAGTCCCTGTCTATGCTTAATCCAAATACATCCACAGAGATATAACCTTTTGCCCCTAACCCTTGCTTGCAAAATCTGACAAAATCACTAATAGTAATCATGGCTGTCTTATTATTTCGTTCCTTCCCATACCAGCAATTACTAATTCGGCCATCTGTAGGAAATCTTAGATAATCAAATTGAATCTCATCAAAGCCACGAATGATAAGATCCTTAGCCAGGCTAAAATTATACTCCCAAACATCGTGAGAATAAGGATTTGTCCAACAACATCCCTTAAAATCAGACCATATCTGGCCGTTTTTATCAAGTATAGCCATATCCGGTCTTTTTTGTGCCAGGAGATTGTCCTTAAAGACACAAATCCTGGCTATCTTGTACAATCGATGCTGGTTACATAACTTAATAATCTCATCAATATCCAGTATGGATTTTATTGCCCCTATTTCTCTGGCTAATGGAATATCAGCCTTGTAAGCGATAACCCCATCTGTTTCCTTGATATCTATGACTACAGCATTTAATTCTGTCCGATCAGCTAACGATAGACATTGTTTGAATAGCTTAAAATTGGATGCTACTGATGAGGTGATATGAATCCCTTTTACCTCATCCGGCGGAATTTTTATAGTGGAAAGGGGAGGAATTGATGAATACATGTAGGAACTCTCTGCATTAAGCAGAGAGGGGGTGAGAATAATGGAAGACAATAGAATGATTCCTGATAGAATGAGCTTCTTGCTTGTCATTGTTACCTCATGAGTTAGTCGGATAGGCTGTTAGGCTGGTAGCAGGGATTCTCTGCCTAATAGCTTATAGCCTAATAACCTACAGCTTATATGTTACTATATCGGCTACTCAGTTTAATTACTCAAGCTGTTTCTTCAGGATTTCATTTACTATTTCAGGTTGTGCCTTACCAGAGGTCAGTCTCATCACTTGTCCAACAAAAAATCCAAGAGCTTGTTTTTTGCCTTCCCGATACTGTTCCACTACCCTTGGATTTTCTTGTAAGATCTTATTAATCACTGATTCCAATTCATTTGTATCTGTAATCTGGATAAGCCCCTTTTCCTTCACGATTTGCTCCGGGGACATTCCATTCCTGAAAATCTCAGCTAAAACATCTTTCCCAATCTTACCAGATATGATTCCTGTTTCGATCATTTGCAACATTTGGGAAAGATAATCAGGGGTTACCTGACACTCCCTAATCCCTATTCTTTCCTCACCAAGGAGGCAAAGCATCTCGGTTATTATCCAATTACTAACCATCTTGGGGCTATTAAACAGCCGAACAGTTTCTTCATAAAAATCAGCCAGATCTTTATCTGCAATAAGAATTTGGACATCATATTCCGGAAGATTATATTGGCTGACAAACCTTTTCATCCTTGCTTGCGGTAATTCGGGGATAGTCTCCTTGATGTTTTGGACATATTCCTGACTAATTCGCACAGGCATCAGGTCAGGCTCAGGAAAGTATCGATAATCATGAGCCTCTTCTTTTAACCGCATGGAAGAGGTTGTTTGTTTTTTTTCATCCCATAATCTTGTTTCCTGAACAACCTTGCCGCCTTGGTCAACCAATTTAATCTGTCTTTGTATCTCATGCGTCAATGCCCTTTCTACAGCGCGAAAGGAGTTCATGTTTTTAATCTCTGCCTTTGTTCCGAGCATCACGGCACCATTGGGCTTGATAGAGATGTTTGCATCACACCTGAGTGAGCCTTCTTCCATATTGCAATCAGAAACACCCGTGTATTCTATGATTGCCTTCAGGTTTGTCAGGTAATCATAAGCCTCTTGGGGTGTAGAAATATCTGGCTCACTAACAATCTCAAGCAATGGTATCCCTGTACGATTATAATCCACAAGGCTTATCCTCTCATTAGAATGAATAAGTTTACCTGCATCCTCTTCAAGGTGTGCTCGTGTAATACCTATCCTTTTCCCATTAGTCAGATCGATAAACCCATTTACAGCCAATGGCTCATCATACTGAGAGACTTGATATGCCTTGGGCAGGTCAGGGTAAAAATAGTTTTTCCGAGAAAATCGGGAAAGCGAAGCAATCTCACAATTCAGGGCAAGACCTGCCTTTACAGCATATTCTATAACCCTATGATTTAACACCGGCAAAACACCGGGAAAGCCAAGACAAACAGGGCAAACAAAGGTGTTTGGTTCTGCTCCAAAGGCAGTATCACACCCACAGAATATTTTTGTCCTTGTCTTAAGCTGAACATGCACCTCCAGCCCAATCACAATGTCATATTTCATATTAACCTCCAGATTTTGAAGATTATAACATGGAATAACAGGGATGTCAAGGAATTTGAGGCTGCAAAACAGGACATTTACACTTTACTGCAACATACCGGATGAAAAACCTTGACAATATGGATGCAGTTGGATATAATATTTAGAAATGGAAAATGGAAAATGGAAAATGGAGAATGGAGAATGGAGAATGGAGAATGGAGAATGGAGAATGGAGAATGGAAAGTCGTCTGTCTTATGCGTGTAGAGACAAACAGGCTGGAAGCTATGCTATTTATCTATCCTGTGTATGGGCAGACCGTATCAAGTATCAGGGGTGCATTGAAATCATGAAAAGACTGTGCTTTTTTGCCGCATTCATCAGCATATTATTATTAATAGGTTGTGCTCCGGAATCAAAGGAAAAGCCTTTACCTGAAGAAAAAGAGCAGGATGCAGGGCATAAGGAAAAGGCAGCAGCGTTATCACCTGACTGGATTTATTCACTTGCCATAAATCCTGTTGACTCAAAAATACTCTATGCAGCTACCCCGGCAGGGGTGTATGTTACAATTGATGGGGGGGGATTTTGGTGTGAAATGACAGAGGGTTTGACCAATCTGAATATTAGCACCATAGCCATTCACCCTCAACATCCTGATATTGTTTATGCCGGGGGTGATGGCGGGGTGTTTAAGAGTATTAGCATGGATACGGCTTGGGAAGAGATTAACAATGGTCTTTCCAGTCCCATGGTTAAGGTATTAGCCATGGACCCAAAAAATCCGGAAATCATATATGCAGGGTGTGTTGGTGATGGGGGATTGTTCAGAAGCCGGAATGGGGGAGGGTCGTGGTCAAAAATAGGGGTAAATCTGCCGGCAAACCTTCAGGTAATGGCTATGGCTATAACTAAAGATTCTCATCTATATGTTTCTGGCTGGCAACAGGGGATATTTGAGAGTAGAGATGGCGAAAAATGGGAAAAAAGGAATAATGGTCTGGAATCATTACTGATCAGAGCCATTGCCATTAACCCGATACACCCTGAGATCCTTTATGTCGGCACACAGGATGGGGTTTTTGGAAGCATAAATGGTGGTAAAACATGGAAAAGATTAACCAAACCACCCAACCAGCCAAGAGTATGGACAATAGCCATAGATCCGTCAGCAACCAATGTTGTGTATCTTGGGGCATGGTTAAGCGGTATTTTGTACTCCAATAACTTTGGAGAGGGTTGGGAGAGAAGAAATCAAGGGTTAGTGAATACCTGTGTCCACTGCCTTGTCATG
Source organism: bacterium (assembly GCA_018814245.1). Classification (GTDB taxonomy): domain Bacteria; phylum UBA9089; class CG2-30-40-21; order CG2-30-40-21; family CG2-30-40-21; genus CG2-30-40-21. Next base: position 3,550 of record JAHIZN010000170.1, on the reverse strand, counting down.
GATTCTAATAATCCGGGTGTGATGTATGCAGGTACAGAGGAGGGTGTTCAAAAAAGCCTTGATAGCGGTTTAACATGGACATTGCGTGGAGGCTTTGGGAAGACAGAATCACCCCAGTCAGAGGCGGAATTTGTAGAAGAGAGGTCAGAATAGTCGGACTTAGTCAGACCAGTCAGACATGTCAGACATGTCGGACTAATCGGACCAGTCAGACCAGTCAGACTAATCAGAGGGGTCAAACTTGAAACAAGAAAAGGTTCTGGATGCTATTTTACGGTCATCGGCAATAAATATTGCTGCCAGGGGTTTCGGGTATATAAAAAATGTAGCTATTGCTATATTAATCGGCTTTAATGCTCAAACCGATGCCTTTTTCATGGCTCTGACCCTGATAGGTATCTTCTTTACATTTGCAGATGTCTTTGATTCCATAGGTGTCCCCAATTTAGTCAGGGCAAGGGAAGAGAGCAGGGAAAGATTCTTAAGGCTAAGCGGTCTCCTTCTTACCTTTACCACTATTCTTGCAGTTCTTCTTATCATAATCTCTATCTTTTCCTATCCATTAATATCAAGGATAGCCATTGGTTTTACAGAGGATAAGAAGGGGTATCTGGCACTTTATTTCTACCTTCTTCTGCCGTATCTATTCTTAAATTTCTTTTTTCATCATTTTGGGGCAATCCTGAGAAGCGAGAGATTATTCACCCCTTATTTTATAGGGGAGCTGATATTTTCAATATTTAGCTGTATATTCATCGGTACAGGATTATACATCTATAAAAATCCAGCGGTACTCCCCATATCATTATCCATGGCTCAGGTTATTGCAACCGGTTATATGATTTTTGCAGGAAAAAAACATCTGCGAGTAGCCTTTTTTATGGATAATACGACCAAAGAGATATTAAGGCAATTCTTTTATTTGACAACCCTTTATGGAGTAGGTCATGTATTTACGATTATAGATAAAGCCTTTGCATCTATCCTGCCGACAAAGTGTATCACAGCATTGTCTTATGGATTAATAATAGCCTCAGTGCCAACAGGCATCTTAAAACTGGGGCAGATAGTTATAACATCCCTTTCAGAGGCTGATGCTGGCATAAAAAAGCTTAATTTTTATGTAAAAAAGATACTATTGATTAGTTCTCTCTGTGCTATTGTTATATTTATATTTGCCCCTATCCTGGTTAAACTCCTTTTGGGATACGGTCGTTTCTCGCATGAGGATCTAATGCTTACAGTAGATGCTGCTAAGTATTATGCCTTAAGCCTGCCCTGCATGTTTTTATGGCCCATATTTTACAGGTGGTTTCAAATAAAGAATACCCTCAAGTTTGTTTTTGTTGTTTCTATTGTTTCTGTATTGGTCATGCTTTGTGCAGACTATCTGTTTGTTATCAGGCTTAAAATGGGCATAATAGGGATACCGCTCGGCTGCCTTGCTGCCAATATTACCTTGTGCGTATTTTCGTATCTTATTATAATCAGATCAGAAAAAAGCAGGATACCATGAAATCCAAACCATTGATTGTGATTGCTGGTCCAACCGGGGTTGGCAAGACTGATGCGGCTCACCATCTTGCCATGGAGATGAATGGTGAGATTGTATCTGCTGATTCAAGGCAGGTATATCGGTATCTGGACATTGGCACAGCCAAGCCACCATCCATGCTTCGTCAACAGCTTCCATATCACATAATAGATATTGTTGACCCGGATGAAGATTTTAGCGTGGCTGACTTTAAGCAGCAGGCAGAAACGATTATTGATCAGATTCATATTCGTGGCAAATTACCCTTCCTTGTTGGCGGAACCGGTCTTTATATCAAATCTATTGTCAGCGGATTATTCCCTTCACCCTTGCCATCACCTTGTTTGCGGCAACAGCTTCACGAAGAGGCTTCCCTGCTTGGAACAAATCATCTTTATCAAAGGCTGCTTGAGATTGATCCAGAGACTGGCTCAAGGCTTTCAGGCAATGACCTTCGTCGGATCATCCGTGCCTTAGAGGTTTATTATCAAACCGGCACGACAATCTCTTATCTTAAGCAATCTGCTACAACCACAAAGGATTATCACCTTACCATGATAGTCTTGAATCAGGACAGGCAGCAACTGTATGCCCGAATTGAGCAGCGGGTAGATGAAATGATTAAAATGGGATGGGTAGAAGAGGTGCGTGGATTGTTAGAAAAGGGATATTCGCCTGTCATACCTGCAACACCCATCCCTTGCTTAAATAGTCATGAACACAAGCAAGATGCTTGTGCTACAACAGCTATCCCTCGATTAATCTCTATGGAGGCTCTTGGGTATCGGCAGATAATAAAACACATACAGGGTATTTATAGCCTCCAGGAGGCAATAGCTGAAATAAAGCAATCCTCACGCCAGTTTGCAAAGCGGCAGCTTACATGGTTCAGGGCTGACTCAAGGTATAACTGGTTTGAGCCGAATGATATAGCAAGAATAAGACAGACGATTGAACAGTCAAATAGTATCATGGTCTGAGTGAGAGCGTTGCAAAGAGTTTTCAGGCTTTATGCGGATTTGAGGAAAATTCAGAGAGATAAAACCTGCCAAACAACATCTTCTGAAGAAGGAACAATACATCCCCATTAATCGACATGAGGTCAAGCAATGTAGATGAGTGTAGATGTGGCAACCCATTAGTACTTTACCCGTGAAATTCTTGCTTTTTGTGCAAGAAAATTTACAATATTATCGCTAATTATATATTGCATAATTGGTTAGATGTGTGGGATTTTACTTTGTGGCGTTTCGCTTCGTGGCATTTCACATCTTTCGTAATTTACTTTTCTCATCCCCTTATCTCCCCTCTTCTCATATCCCCACATCTCCTTTGGTTTCGGCTTGTCCGAGTTAGGAATGACCCAAAAAAATGCTTGACAAATTGAATGATAGGGATTATAATGCTATTTAGCTTTTCAAATGCACTTCTGATGATGTATTCTACACTTTTCACAATCATGCAGCACGCTTTGATGCACTCGTCTCGTCTCGTCTTATCTCGTCTCGTTTTATCTTATCTTGTTTCAGTACAATAAATTAAAAAACTGGGGAATAAGCTTAGTACCTTACCCGTGAGATTTTTGCTTTTTGTGCAAGAAAATTTACAACATTTTCGCTAAGTATATGCTGCAAAATAGGTTAGATGTGTGGGATTTTACTTTGTGGTATCAGGGCAGACACTCAAGGTCTGCCCCTACGAGGTATCAAGGCAGACACTCAAGGTCTGCCCCTACGGCATATTCCCCTCTTGGGAGGGGTTAGGGGTGGGTTCTCTCCTTGAAGGGAAAGATGGGCAACAGTAAAAGACAGAATGGGGCAGTTGGCAATTAACAAGTGGATGTGTTGTTCCTTCTTCAGAAGGAAAAGAACCCACACCTGCCCCTCCCAAGAACTTATCCTTACCCACATCTTTTTGGGGACAGAATTCTGATGGGAAATGCTGCAAAATAACAGAAGCATGTATCACAAAATGATTAATAATTCAACAATTCATTAATTCAGCAATTGTCAATTG
>JAHIZN010000169.1 GCA_018814245.1 bacterium | reverse complement strand
TTGGTGAATTCGGCACAACATGCTGTATGCTTCTTGTGCCGAATTCTCATTCCGTAACAGCCTGTCGAATCGCGGATTCTGTTCTTCAGATTCGCGATTCGCGATTCGCAATTCGAGATTCTGCTTTGTTCTTCAGATTCGCGATTCGCGATTCGCAATTCGAGATTCTGCTCTGTTTCTTCATATTCGCGATTCGCAATTCGCAATTCGAGATTCTGCTCTGTTTCTTCATATTCGCGATTCGCAATTCGCAATTCGCGATTCTGCTTTGTTCTTCAGATTCGCAATTCGAGATTCTGCTTTGTTCTTCAGATTCGTGATTCGAGATTCGCGATTCGCGATTCACAATTTACATAAGGAGAAAAAATGGGCAAGGTTATTGCTGTTGCGGGTAAGGGTGGTGTCGGCAAAACAACCATTGCTGCTTTAACTGTTCGGTATCTTCGGGAGCATGGCATGTCACCGATCCTTGCGGTAGATGGTGACCCAAGTACAAACCTTAATATGCTGCTTGATATGCAGGTGCATAAAACCATTGGCAGTATCCGTGAGGGCGGAAAGACAGAGAAACCCTTTGGCATGAGTCTGCACGACTATCTTGATTATCAAATAAATATGGCATTGGTTGAGGGTGATAATAGGGTTGATTTGATAGCCATGGGCAGGCCAGAGGGTAAGGGGTGTTATTGTGCGGCAAACAATGCACTTCGTGAGTTCCTTTCAAGGCTTTCCTCAAGCTATCCATGGGTGGTTATTGATAATGAGGCTGGGCTTGAACACATCAGCAGGCAGACAAACAGGGATGTGGATCTGCTCATGATTATCTCTGACCCATCTGTCAGGGGGTTTACTACGGCTATCCGAATAAAAGAGCTGGTTGGTGAGCTTGAAAATAAGGTGGGGCAATGTGTTCTGATTATTAACCGCTATAATGGCGAGATGCCGAATGTGTGGGAAAAAGAATTGAAAAGGGTAGGACTTAAGCTAGCGGGTATCCTTCCTGTTGAGCCATTGGTGCAAGGGTATGACCTTCAGGGTAGACCAATAATAGAGCTGCCTGATACCTCCCTACTTTATCTTGAACTCCAGAATATTTTAACAGGGATTGTAATGTAGTGTCGTGTCAACTGTTAATTATCGCATAGTTAATTATGTATTGACAGAGCCTGCCTCCTGCGAATGCAGGTGGTGACAGAGGTGTGCTGCCTCCCCTGTTTCTGCCCCACCAATAAGCGACCACAAGGGTCGCAGCTACAAAGATTCCAACACACAACAATCAATCACAATGTAGCTCCCTGCTTAACGGACATCTACAAGAGGAGAGCACCTCTGGCAGGAATGTCCCTACAAGGAAATTATATGTCAACTTAATCAGTGGATTGTATATATTCCGGGACACTATCAAATATTGCATCACCTAAAGATATTACACATTATCCTCTCCATATCTGAGCAGCTTCTAATGCCTCTGTAAGCGTAGAGACACCTATTAGATTAATAGCAGTCTTTTTCTTTATCTTTTCCTTGTTGAAAACAGGCAAAATGCACTGCTTAAAGCCTAACTTTAATGCTTCTTCTATCCTTTTTTCAACAAAGCCTACAGATCGAATCTCTCCGGATAAGCCAACCTCTCCAAAGACAATAATGGACGATGGAACCACACGATCCAAAAGGCTGGATGCCACAGAACAAGCTACAGAAAGGTCTACAGCCGGCTCATTAACCTTCATTCCACCAGCTACATTTACAAAGACATCATATTGCCCCAGATGTAGTCCCGCCTTTTTTTCCAATATAGCCAGCAAGATAGACATACGATTATAATCTATCCCAAACGACTCTCTCCTTGGCAAACCAAAGTTTGTAGGAGAAACAAGTGCCTGAATCTCAACCAGGATAGGGCGTGTCCCCTCTATAGCTGCTGCAACCACAGATCCGGATACACCTTGAGGCTTTTGAGAAAGAAAGGCTGCAGAAGGGCTATTTACCTCTGCCAGCCCTGTCTCAAGCATCTCAAATACTCCAATCTCATTAGTTGACCCAAACCTGTTTTTAATGGTTCGCAGGATACGATAGGTATACTGCTCATCCCCCTCAAAGTACAGTACAGTATCAACGATATGCTCCAACACCTTTGGACCGGCAATAGAGCCTTCCTTGGTAACATGTCCCACCACAAATACTGGTATGGATTTCCCCTTTGCCAGATACATGAGGGCTGTAGTACATTCCCTTATTTGGGAAACGCTCCCTGGTGAGCTTGACACCTCAGGTGTGTACACGGTTTGAATAGAATCAATTACTACCATTTGAGGCATAAGATTTTCAATCTGAGTTAAAATACAAGACATGTTACATTCAGAAAGAATATAGAGGTTATCTGTCTTGATATTTAACCTGTCTGCCCGTAATTTTATCTGCTGAGCAGATTCCTCACCGGTAACATAAAGTACTTTATTGCAAGGAGATATTCCTCTATCATTTGAGCTGAGAAAACTGCTCACTTGAAGAAGAAGTGTGGATTTGCCAATACCTGGGTCGCCGCCAATCAGAATAAGCATCCCAGGCACTATACCGCCACCCAAAACCCGATCAAATTCATCTATGTTGCTCTTTAACCGTTCAATTGTCGATAACTTTATCTCTGACAATAGCCTTGGTTCCTGCGGCATAGACGAAAATGATGCAATACCCCTGTTAGAGGTGGATGATGGTTGAACCAATTCTTCAATAATGGTATTCCATTTTTCACAGCCAGGACATTTGCCAAGCCATTTTAATGATTCATAGCCGCATTCCTGACAATAATATTTGGTGAAAGTTTTTGACATAATAAACCATCCGTAACGAGATTGTAGAGACACATGCAGAGACGCAAGATTTTGGGTAGTGTCTGAATTAGGCTAAATATTAGTTGTGTTGACAATCAGAGGCAGGGACAAGGGGGTAGCACCCCTGGCACCCTGCAGCTACGATGCGAACCTATGCGTGTTGGCATTGTAGCTGCGACCCTTGCGGTCGCCTTTTGCGTGCGTTGGCGTTTGCATCTACGACCTGCCAGAGATGCTGCCTCCTTGTGGTCGCTTATTAGCTTATAAATTGCTCTTTGTGCCAATTCACCATATCTGTGTGCAACACACAATAAGTTCTATATGACTTATAATCCCCCTACGGGAGATGATGCTTATGTTACTTCAGGTAGAACACCTAAAAAAATATTTTCAGATAGAACAGGGATTGTTTGGCAAGCATTTGCAGGTATTTGCAGTTGATGATGTTTCATTCAACATAAAAAAAGGAAAAACATTAGGATTAGTAGGGGAAAGCGGATGTGGAAAATCAACCACAGCCAAGTTGATATTAAGACTTTTGGAGACTACAAGCGGAAGTGTCTTTTTTGATAAACAGGACATTCTTGCTATGAATCATAAAAAATTAAGAGCGATGCGGGCAAGGATGCAGATGGTTTTTCAGAATCCATTTAGTTCATTGAATCCACGAATGAATGTCGGCAATATTATTGCTGAACCCTTATCCATTCACAGAATAGCAGTGGGAAAAGAAAAAACAGAAAAGGTTTCACACCTGTTAGAAATGGTGGGATTATCACCGACTTGTCAAAATCGTTATCCCCATGAGTTTAGTGGTGGACAGCGGCAGAGGATAGGAATTGCAAGGGCATTAGCCACATCCCCTGAACTTTTGGTACTCGATGAGCCGGTTTCTTCGCTTGATGTCTCTGCTGCAGCACAAATAATTAACCTTTTAATGGATCTTCAGGAACAGCTCCAGTTAAGCTATCTCTTTATCTCTCATGACCTTCGTATGGTTAAACAGCTAAGCCATCAGGTAGCAGTGATGTATCTGGGAAGAATTGTTGAGTTGTGTTCTGTAGAAAAATTATACTATAGTCCCTTGCACCCTTATACTTGTGCCCTTCTTTCCGCTGTTCCCAGTTTGAACCCTTCTGTTACCAAAACCAGACTAATCCTTAAGGGTGATATCCCCAGCCCGATTAATCCACCGTCAGGCTGCAGTTTTCATCCCCGCTGCCCTCAGGCAAAGCCAAAATGCAGGGAAATAGAACCAGCACTAACAGAATCCTCTGATAGTCATTCTGTCGCTTGCCACGAGTATTGTAAATAGCTGAATCCGTGTAAATGTGCAATTACAAAGACGAGCACTCACAAGAGGAGAGCACCTTTGACAGAGATGTCCCGGCGAATGGTTAGGCGTCAAATTAAAGTTGATGAGGCAATAGTACACCGTAACATTAATTTCTGATAGTTTAACAGTAACTATTCAGATGTGTAATAAAGGAGAAAAGGGGAAAAAAAGAGAAGTGGGGAAGATTAATAGGAGTCAGAATTCAAGAGTCAGAATATTCTTAATTCTGTCCTTTTGTATTCTCCCCTGTTCTCCCCTTTCTCCCTTTCTCCTTATCTTACACATTTAGGTAGCTGAATAGTTATAATTTAGCAAGAATTAATGTTACTGTGTAATAGTATGAATCAAAATTGATAGTCATCTTCGCATAAATCTCTTTTCCAGCTCATCCACCCCTAATCGTATCATTGTTGGTCTTCCGTGTGGACAGGTATGCGGTTGCTGTGTTTTCATCAATTGCTGAACAAGAAAATTTACTTCCTCATCAGACAGGGGTTGACCTGCCTTGATGGCTGTTTTACAACTCATGGAAATAATCATGGTTTCCCGAAGCTCTGAACTGGTTTTTGCCTTACCAGTGTCTTGGATATCGTGAAGTATCTCCAAAACAGTCTTCTTTGGATCACTCTTTTCCATGCCCACAGGTACAGCCCGAATAATAAAAGTATTTTGACCAAATTCCTCTATCTTAAAGCCAAGCTCATTTAGAACAGGGATTGTCTCCAGCATTACTGCTGATTCTTTATAGTCCAGTTCAAGGGAGATGGGAAATAGCATGAGTTGTGAGAGTATTTCCCTGTCCTGAGCCATCAATTTTTCATAAAGCACCCGTTCGTGGGCTGCATGTTGGTCAATAATACATATCCCATCATCACTCTGGGCAATGATATAGGTGTTGTGAATCTGTCCAAGGGGATGAAGGTTATGGAGACGCTCCATCTTATCAGAGCAGACATACTTCGAATCTCGAATCTCGAATTGCGAATCGCGAATCTGAAGAAATCCTGCTGACTGTTTATCAGAGTAGACACGCAGGTCTGCCCCTGCCATTTCCCCCTGACCTGACCTGAAATACCCCTGTATTGCCTCCTGTATCCGTCCTTCCCTGCCTCCCGGCACAGGCATCGATGTATCCAATATCTTTGGCATAAGGTTTGCATTTATGAATGTTTCCCTCACTGCCTTAACTACTAATTGATGAATCTCTCTCTCCTGATGAAACCTTACCTCACTCTTGGTAGGATGCACATTAACATCTACGGTTGATGGGTCTGTCTTCAAGAACAAAACCGCAATCGGATACCTGCCGCCCGGAATCAGGGTATGATATCCGGTGTAAATAGCATGACTAATGGTCTTGTTAGTAATATAGCGATTATTGACAAATATGGATTGCATGTCGCGATTGGGTCGTGTATGAGCTGGCGGGAGGATAAAGCCGGTTATTTCTAATGGCAGGGGTGCTGTATCACAATCAGTCAATAGATGCACCGGCAGAATATCATTTGCCATCTCTTGCCCAAGGAAGGATGATACCCTTTCCATCAGGCTGTCTGTTTGTTGAACATTAATAATCTCACTGCCATTATGGGTCAGCTTAAAGGCAATATGCGGGTGACTCATGGCTATTCGAGAGACAATATGATTAATATGACCCATCTCAGTAATCGTGGTTTTAAGAAACTTTCGCCGTGCCGGTACATTAAAGAACAGATTTCTTATCATAATATCGGTACCTGCAGGGGCACCAATATCTTGTATCTCATTAACAACCCCGCCGTCAATTCTCAAAAGCGTACCAGATGCAGCGTCTTTGGCACAGGTTACAATCTCTACCTGTGAAACCGCAGCAATACTCGGCAATGCTTCACCCCTGAACCCAAAGCTCTTGATAGTATCCAGGTCAGCTACAGTTGTTATTTTACTGGTAGCATGCCGCTCAAATGCCAGTCTCACATCCTCTTTACTCATCCCATATCCATTATCAGCTATGCGGATAAGATCTCTTCCCCCACCTACTATTTCCACAATAATCTTTGTGCTTTCGGCATCAATAGAATTTTCTACCAATTCCTTGACCACAGAGGCAGGTCTCTGTACTACCTCACCGGCAGCTATTTTATTGGCAATATGCTCGGGCAAAACCTGAATTCGATTCAATTCCATGCCTCCATTTTTGTCAGACTGGTCTGACTGGTCGGACCAGTCTGACCAGTCTGGCAAGTCTGAATAGTCGGACTACAAGGGACTATTCATCCTGCAAGACAGATGACCGCTGTTGTTTTATCTTTCCCCGATGATGTTTATCCTCCAGCCGTCGCATCTTTGAGGCAAGGGTTGCCCTTGTTTTATGACGAATTTTAGGCTTCTCTGCTGCCTTTTGGATCAGATGAATCAATCGATGCAGGGCATCATGACGGTTTCCTTCCTGTGTCCGAAATCGTCGGGCATGGATAATCAATACCCCGTCTTGAGTAACCTGTTTGCCTGCCAGAAAAATCAGCCTCTGCCGAACATCATCCGGCAGGGATGTTGATCCAGCCACATTGAAACGGAGTTGAACAGCCGTAGCAACCTTATTCACATTTTGACCGCCAGGACCAGATGAGCGGATAAATTCCTCGCAAATCTCATCCTCATTAATAGCTATGTTTTCTGAAATGTGTATCATACCCTGACCCTCTTTCATAATTGTAACAGAATTATTGTATATTGTCAAGTCTGGAGAAAGGGGGGGGCAGCAATTCTCATTATGACAAACTTGTGTAAAAAAGGAGAAATGGGGAAAGTGGAGAAATGGGGAAAATAGTCAGAAAATGTAAGTTTTTCCTCTCCAATTCTCCCTTTTCTCCATTTCTCCTTATCTTACACATTTCAAAATGAGAATTGCTGAAGGGGGGCAGCGAACTAATGGGAATTTCGCTGATGGATAAATTGTTTGACAAAAAATGAAAAGGTTGATATAATAAACAATAAAGATTTTGGTGGTAACTTAAAATTCATCCCTTCTTAAAACAGAGAAGGTACAGGACTATTTAAGTAAGGTAAAAAAAACAAAAGAAGAATGCAAGGATGGAAAAGAAGAAATGAAAGAAATATCTAATCAAATAATTGCTGAAATTGTTCGCAGAATAATTGATTCTGTAAGACCAATCAAAATTATTCTTTTTGGATCTTTTGCCAGAGGAAATCAAACAGAAGAAAGTGATATTGATATTCTTGTTATTGAAGATGAAATAAGATACAGGCGAAAAGAGATGGTTAAGATTCGTCGGGCATTAAGGGATATGCGAATTCCAGTTGATATCATTGTTGCTTCCAAAAGACAGATCGAAGAGTATGGCTTAATATATGGTACGGTTTTATTCCATGCTATGCAGGAAGGAAAAACGCTTTATGTTAGATAACTCATTGGAAGAAAAGAAATTAAAGTTGGCTATGGCTTCTTTGATAAAAGCAAAACAGGACTTAACTGTGATCGAGAAGTTGGTAGATGAAGAAGAAATTGCTGACGAGATTATTGGTTTTCATACTCAACAGACAGCAGAAAAATCCATAAAGGCAATACTAATATGGAAAGGGATTAAGTTTCGCAAGACACATGACTTAAGTGAATTGATTGATTTATGCATAGATGAAGGCATAGTAGTTCCTCAAGAGTTTATGGATATTGATGAATTGACGCCTTTTGCTGTAGAATTTCGATATGACCTTTTTGTGGAAGGTGAAGAAGAACCTTTTGATAGACAGGAATCATTAAATATAGCCAAAAAAGTTTGGTTATGGGCAGATTCTCTTCTTTCTGTCAGCAAAGATAATGCTACTATTAATCTCTCTTCCTTATTTTAGTCAGAACATATTAAAACACTTCCACATTAAATATAAGAATAACAGAAAATAGTAAAAAAGTTAAGAAAAAATTTCAACTTGACACATCTGTAGTTTTATGGTATCCTTTATTTACTATGGATAAGGTTGAAATTTCTTAAGATTAAAAATATTGCATGTTATTATCTACTTATATATGATTTGTTTAGCATAGGAATAGGATATGATTATGACTGACAAGATAAATGTATTGCACATTAATAAATTATATTATCCATGGATAGGCGGCGTAGAGACACATGTTCGTGATTTGTGTGAGAATCTTCTCTCTTATGACAATATCTTGATTCATGTACTTGTGTGTAATGAAAAGAAGAATGCTGTTGATGTAATTATTAATAAGGTCAAGGTAAAAAAGTTAGCCAATTTGGTTGATTTGTTTTTCGATAAAACACTGCTATTTTCTTCGCCTATTAGTCTGACATTTCCATTTTGGCTGCGAAAGATGCCGGCAGATATTCTACACTTTCATTTGCCAAATCCGTTAGCTATGGTTGCCTATTTTGTATCTCGCCCAAAAGGAAAAATTGTTGTTACATGGCAGAGCGACATAGTAAAACAGAAAAAAATGTTGTATCTTCTTTCACCATTAATCCGTTGGTTCCTGAAGAGAACCGATGTGATTATAACAGCTTCACCCAACATAATAGATAATTCTGTTTTCTTAAAAGAATTCAGGCAGAAATGTGTGGTGGTACCATTAGGTATTAATCCAGAAAAATACTTGCTGCGAAAAGAAGATATTGCATTTATAAAAGAGGAGCAGGCAAAAAATACAATTCCTCTGATTCTTTTTGTTGGCCGATTGGTTTATTATAAGGGAGTAGAATATTTGGTCGAGGCTATGCGGCAAGTTGATGCACGATTGATTATAATCGGCGAAGGGTATTTATATCCGGAAATTAATAAAAAGATTATAGCTAATGGGCTAAGTAACAAAATTACTATTATACCTCCGGTTACTGATTATGAGCTGGCTAAATATTTTCATATGTGTGATGTATTCGTGTTGCCCTCTGTTTCTCCCAGTGAAGCCTTTGGTATTGTTCAATTGGAAGCAATGATATGTGGCAAGCCGGTAGTATCCACCAATTTACCCACAGGTGTGCCGTTTGTGAATCAGCATAATAAGACCGGCATTGTTGTAGAGCCAAAGGATATTGACGGTCTGGCTAACGCATTGAATATCCTTATTAATGATAAAAAACTTTGTTACAAGTATGGTTCATATGCAAAACAGCGAGTACTGGATGAATTTACAAATGAGGTTATGGCAAAAAAAGTTTATAATATTTATCAAACTTTATTAGAGCAGTAGGAGTTTAGCGAAATTGGAAAGCTTATCAAATTACAAAATAAATCCAGAAGCCATAAAGATGCTGCCGGCAAGGTTTGTTAACAGATACAAGCTCTTTCCTGTTGATGTTACTGTTGAGACACTTACCCTTGCCACCCCTCAGCCCCCGGATATGCAAACCATAAACGAGATTGGGTTGCTTTTGAGTAAGAAGATAAAATTGATTATCTTGTCTTCTCATGAGATAGAAGAATCAATAAAAAAATACTATGGACTGGGGACAATTGAGAGTATTGTTTCAGACACAACCCCTATAATTACAGAAGAAGCTGACACAGAAGGTCTTTCATCCCTATCAAACGAGGCACCGGTAATCAAGCTGGTAAATGCTATTATTCGGGAAGCTGTGGAGAAAAAAGCCTCGGATATTCATCTTGAGCCATATGAAAAAAGTATTGTTCTTCGCTACAGAATAGATGGTGTGCTTTATGATATTTCCTCGCCGCATCTTCATCTCTACCCTGCAATTGTTTCAAGGATAAAAATAATGGCTCAGTTAGATATTGCAGAAAAGAGGCTGCCACAGGACGGACGGATACAGGTTAAGATCCATAACCATGATATAGATTTACGGGTTTCAACCCTGCCTACGATTTATGGTGAATGTGTATCTATCAGGGTTCTGGATAAGGGAGAGATGTTTCTGGATATGGAAACCGTAGGGTTTTCAGATGTGATTTTAGATAAATACAGGCAATTGATCCATCGATCAAATGGTATTATCTTAGTTACAGGTCCTACTGGCAGCGGAAAAACTACCACGCTTTATGCCTCTCTGTCCAGGATAAACTCATCAGAAAAAAAGATAATTACCATTGAGGATCCAGTGGAATACAACCTGCAAAGGATTAGTCAGATACAGATAAAGCCAGAGATAGGCTTAACCTTTGCATCAGGCTTGAGGTCAATATTGCGGCATAATCCAGACATTCTGATGGTTGGAGAGATTCGTGACAAGGAAACAGCAGAGGTTGCTATTCAATCTGCCCTTACAGGACATCTGGTATTATCCACCATGCATACCAATGATTCGGCTACAGCAATTGCCAGATTACAGGACATGGGCATAGAGGATTTTCTTATTTCTTCTACCTTAATTGGTGTTCTTGCCCAACGATTAGTGCGAACTATTTGTTCTAATTGTAAGGGGGCAGGCTGCAAGGAATGTAATAGCACCGGGTTTAGAGGCAGGACAGGAATATTTGAGCTGTTACCTGTTAGTCCGAGAATTAAAAGATTGATTGCAGATAGGGTGGATAACTCAAGAATAAAGGCAGCAGCTATTGAAGAGGGCATGGTTACCCTCTTGGAACAAGGAGAAGAAAAGATAGCTACGGGGATAACAACAAGGGAAGAGGTGCTAAGGGTTATTCAAGAGGCTGAAGATTATTGAGTCAGACAAGTCTGACAAGTCTGACAGGTCAGACTTCGCAGAAATCAGAGGATAGCATGAAAAAGAAACAAATATTGATTGTAGATGATGAACCTATATCGCTGAAGGCTATTTCAATTGCCTTGACAAAGGATAGCAATTATCAGGTAATGAAAGCCTCTGATGGTAAGACTGCCCTTAGACTGATAGAAGAAGAACAGATAGACCTTGTGCTTACAGACATGAAGCTTCCGGATATAGACGGCATGACCATCCTGAAAAATGCCAGGCATAAGAACCCTGATACCAGTGTCATTGTCATGACAGGCTATGGAACAGTAGAATCTGCTGTTTTGGCAATGAAGGACGGGGCAGAGAACTACCTTACTAAGCCTATAAATATAAAAGAATTACGACTTCTAATCAAGAATGCCTTTACCAAACAGCAATTGGCTGTAGAAAATAAGGAGCTGCGGACACAATTAAATATAAGGTATGGCTTCCAAAACATCATTGGACATAGCCAAATTATGCAACAGATTTACAAGATCATCCTTCAGGTTGCCCCTGTTAACTGCAATGTGCTGATATGCGGTGAAAGCGGTACAGGAAAGGAATTAATTGCCAAGGCACTTCACTACAATAGCCAAAGAAAAAATAAGATGTTTTTGCCGATAAACTGTACAGCTCTTCCTGAAAGCCTTATAGAGAGTGAGTTGTTTGGATATGAAAAGGGTGCTTTTACCGGGGCAATATCCAGACAGAGTGGAAAGTTTGAGGCAGCAGATGGCGGGACATTGTTTCTTGATGAGATAGGGGATATGCCCCTTGCTGCTCAGGCAAGGCTTTTAAGGGTATTAGAGCAAAAAGAATTCCTCAGGGTTGGCGGGGTTTCATCGGTTAAGGTGGATGTACGGGTTATTGCTGCAACGAATAAAGACCTTTTGTACGAGGTGCAAAAAGGGACATTTCGGGAAGACCTTTACTGGAGGCTGAAGGTTGTTATCATCCAGCTGCCCCTTCTTAGAGAAAGAAGGGAGGATATTCCTTTATTAATTGATGCCTTTATCCATGAGTTTAACCAGACAAATCAAAGAAATGTCGTGGGCATCAGCCAAAAAGCACTTAATGTTCTCATGTCGCATGATTATCCGGGAAATATTAGAGAGCTTAAGAACCTTATTGAAAGCATGTCCATACTTTCTCAAAATGAGATACTGGATTTAGATGATTTGCCTGCGTTGTTTCAGAAACCCTCTGAAAAAAAGGAAGGGATTGTAATTACTGTAGGTACAAGCATGAAAGAGGCAGAAAAAGAGATCATCATTCAAACACTAAAAAAGGTAAACGATAATCGAAAAATGGCAGCAAGCATTTTGGATATTGGGCTTAGAACGCTGCATCGTAAGATCCATGAATATAGACTGTAGGGAGCAAGGTAATTGCTCAATATCTTGTGGCAATTCCATGAGATTAAACTGCTCAGACAGCAAGAATACAGGAGACAGGAGACAGGAGACAGGAGACAGAATACAGATACAGAGGAAGAGCCACAAAGGGTGTAAATTCTAAGAAATGCACCCTTGTCTTGTTAACTTTCCCTAAGATATTTACACCCTTTGTGGATCTTTCCCTTGTAATCGTTTGTCTATTGTTAATTGCGGCTTGCAACATCCACAGGTTATTGAGCAATTACGGAGCAGGCTAACACAGCAATTTTTTTGCTTGACATATGTCTAATAAATATGATAAAATAGTAACTGCTCAGCTATTGTTATTTTAAGCACATTTGTAGCTACTCAGGCAGCAAGAATACAGAATTCAGGAGTCAGGAGTCAGAATGAGAACACCTGCTATGATAGTTTTCGCAGGAGATATGGGGATATTGAGAGAGAGATAATGGGATTTATAGGCTTACTCTTGAGCTATTCTGAATTCTGACTCCTGAATTCTGTATACCTGAGTAGTTACAAATAATGTAACTATGTCAGGCGTAAGAATGGTTAGAGCAGGGACAAGCCCTGCAGCTACAATTATTCGTGGGAAACTTGTAACTGCGACCTGCCAGAGGTGCTCTCCTCTTGTGGTCGCTGTCTCCATTCGGGCTCTTGAATTCTGTATGCCTGAATAGTTACTAAATAATAAGCTAAGGAGAGAGAAATGCAAGCAGGGAATAATCTAATCAATTATATGAAGGATCTTTCTGTTTTGGCAAATCAATTTGCCATTAGTAAAGGATGTGATTTTTTGCTGAAAATTAAGATCAGGGAAAACTGTTCCTATTTGGCGACTATAATTGATAGTAAGGATGCGTATAAAGAGGGACATGCACAACGAAAGGCTATGTATGCCGAATCTCTTGCCTCTTGGCTGGGATTAGATGAGACCCAGAAAGAGACTGTTGTTTTAGCAGCCCTTCTGCACGATATAGGCAAGCTTGGTTTAGATGCTGATCTATTATTAAAGATGGGCAGCCTTTCTTCTGAGGAGTTAAAGACAGTAAAGAAGCATCCCCTTCTTGGTGAACGAATCCTTATGCCTGTTGGATTTTCATGGGATTTACTTTGTGCTGTCCGATCTCATCATGAGTGCCCAAAGGGAAATGGATACCCTGATGGTCTTCATAATAATGAAATTCCTGTTGAGGCTCGAGTTATAAAAATCATAGATGCCTTTGGAGCTATGACAGATAATAGACCATATCGAAAGGCTCTGTCTGTACCTGAAGCAATAAATGAATTGGAGAAAGAGAAAGGGATTGGGTTTGATGGGGATATAACCAATGTTTTTATAAAGATGCTTCAGGAACAAGGCTTAAAGGGAATTGATGAAATAAATAGAAATTTTCCCCTTGCTCCAAGAAAAAAGATACTTGTAGTTGATGATGAGCCAGATATCTGTGATGTAATTAGGGTTGGATTGGAACAGGAAAACTTTGAGGTTATTACTGCCTCATGTGGTGCAGATGCTTTACGAAAGGCATACTATGTTCTGCCTGATCTGATTATCCTTGATATTATGCTGCCGGACATGAATGGATACAAGATCTGCAAACGGTTAAGTATGGATCCAAGAACATCAGGTGTTCCCATTTTGGTGCTAACTTCAAGGAATATTTCTGAAGAGGTTATTGCTTTTGAAAACGGTGCTGTGGATTTTATAAACAAACCCTTTGAATTATCCTCTTTAATAGCTCACATTAATGCCCATTTGAAGAGATTTGACGGAGCAAGGGCATTAAATCCATTAACAGATCTACCCGGAAGAACGATTATAGATACTGAAATCAAAAAAAGGTTAATAAATAGAGAAAAACCATTTGCTTTAATGTGTATTGATGTTAACGGGCTTAAGTCGTTTAATGATTCCTATGGCTTTCTACAAGGGGATAATGTTATCAAGCTGGTAGCGGAAATTCTTGCAACAAGTATAGAAACAGGATTTATTGGACATAATGGGGGAGACGATTTTGTGGTGCTTCTTGAGCCGGAAAGGGTAGATGTTGTTTGCCAAAAGATTATCTCTTTATTTGATGAAAAGATACCTGCATTATATCACTCTTCTGACAAGGAAAATGACAATCTTATTCGGGATAAACTAAATGTTAATCATGTGCTGACAATGTCTGTTGGTGTGGCTGTTAATAATGGAAAACAGATATTCAAGAGACCATTAGACATCTTTGATGCTGCCTCAGAAATGATGGAATACTCCAAATCATTGCAAGGTAGTGCGTATCATAAGAATGAGGGATGAAAAACGCATTTAGGCAGAATTCAGCAGTCAGAATACAGAATTCAGTAGTGGAGACAGCGATTACAAGAAGGTAACACCTGCCAGACTGTGTGAAAACTCATGATTTGGGCATCAATGCTACGACAGATTAACGAGAAGAGAAAGAGCCACAAAGGGTGTAAATTCTTAAGATGAACCCTTATCAAGCTCATCTTTACCTTATTATCGTTGAATTATTCTCCCTAAGA
>JAHIZN010000024.1 GCA_018814245.1 bacterium | reverse complement strand
CTGGGATCGCGAAGGGAAAAGGGATGAGAATACTACCTGTTGGGTAAGGGTGAGTCAGGGCTATGCCGGGGCTAACCATGGAATGCAGTTTATGCCCTTGATTGGTGATGAGGTGATTGTGGATTTTCTGGAAGGCGATCCGGATAAGCCGATTATTACTGGACGGGTCTATAATGGCAATAATATGCCTCGATTAAAACCAGAAAACAAGGTGCAGAATGTTATTTATACACCCTATCAACATAGATTGATGCTGGATGATAAGGGGGCACATATTACACTCAATACCGGCGGTGGGGAAGTTTTGTTTATGTGTGACGGGGATAAGGGTAAGAGTGACCACGGGAATAACATTAAAATATCCACAGCTGATAAACATTTCATGCACATGGCTGAAGGAAAAGAAATGAAGGGCATCCTTATCTCAACCCTTAAGGATAATATGATTGCCTTAGATGACAAGGAAGAAAATATCACTATCCAAACCACTAAAGGGCATATCGCTGTTCTGGATGATAAGAATAAAAAGATTGCCATAACAAGCACTGATGGGCATAGTATTACTATTAATGATAAAGAGAAGCATATTACCGCTGTTGACAAGAGCGGGGATAATATGTTTAAGATAGATATTAGCGGCAAAAAGCTGATTATTTCTACAAAACAAGGCAGCATTGACATACTGGCTCCTATGGGTACTATTACCATGAAAGCAAATCAGATTAATGCCGAGGCAAAGATGGATGTAAAGGTTAAAGGGATGAATATTAGTCAGGAAGCACAGATGGCTGTGAAGGTAAAGGGATTGAATGTAACCTCAGAGGCAAGCATGGCTCAAAAAGTAAAGGGAACCATGACCAATGTTGAGGGAGGGGCAATGACTACGATAAAGGGTGCTTTGGTAAAGATTAACTGATGATAAGCGTTCAGCTATCAGCTGTCAGCCTTCAGCTTTTACACTGCCAGAGGTAGCACCTCTGGCACAGGAAGGCGTAAAATTAGAAACGATTCATTTATCTTGATTTTATGGTCTTTGCTAATTGCTGATAGCTGACGGCTGAACGCTTACAACTGATGGGGGTAATATGGGTAAACCAGCAGCCAGAATAGGTGATTCAACCATGCATGGAGGGACTATTATTATCGGCTGTCCAACCGTGCTTATTGGAGGAAAGCCGGCTGCCCGTATTGGTGATATGCATGTCTGTCCCATGGTTACCCCTGGTACACCCCCTATTCCTCATGTAGGAGGACCGATTACCATGGGTGTTCCTACGGTATTGATTGGTAATATGCCTGCTGCCTGTATGGGTGTGATATGGCTACATGTATTGGACCGCCAGATACTATTATGATGGGTTGCCCTACAGTGCTGATTGGTATGGCAGGAGGTGGTGGTGCCGGAACTGCCGGGGCAGCGGCAGGAGCAGCTGCACCTAATTTTGCAGTTAAAACAAAGAGACGGGGTGGGATGTTTGGGGCAATTGTTGGAGGGATTGTAGGTGAAATTCTTGGTGCAGTGATGGGTGCGGCTATTGGTGGATTGCCGGGGGCAATTATTGGGGGGATTGTTGGGGCGATGACTGAAGGAGCGATAGGATATGCGATTGATTCACATGAGATAACTACATATGGAAATAGTATTATTATTGAAGAAACACCTGAATTTAGGCAAAGAGTAGCTGGGGATTTGAATGTGATTGCTTCGACACCAACAGGCGGAGTATTATTAAATGATATAGATAAAAGTGGAAAAATTACAACCATCAGAGAAACAAGTAAGGGTAACGGTGAAGATGCAATTAATTATAATAATGGTGTTCTTCAACCAGATGGTACTCATGGTACAGGTACAGATTCAATAATTAATTATAATCCTGACAGAAAAAAATTAAATGGTGAACCTTGGCAGACAAGACCCCCTGAGATAGGATTAGCTCATGAGTTGATCCACTCTTGCCATGATGCCTATGGTACAACTGATGGTACAAAATCTGTAGGGTACACAAATCTTATTGACGGAGCGACAGAATTTGATCCTTACCTTTGCACATTAACACTCCTTATATCAATCCGTATTTTAAGACTAAAAAAATTACAAAGGAAAGGATAAAACTTATCATAGGTTATATAATTCACTCAGAAAGTGAATTAATCCGTGTTAAAGAAGTAGAAATCGGAAATGAAACAGTATTTTTAATGAGGAGTTACGGCATAGGAGTTATGCATCAAAAATTTGTCGAATCTGAACCTTTTATGATGTCAATTCCGACATTGCTATCAAAATAAGGGTGAATCAGTGTCAACCTTGAGTGTGCCAAGAAAAGCTTTTCAGATTAAGTTGGTGAAAGTTCAGCCTACTTAAAGATTAGTCATCAGAGTAGTATCAAGTCTTGCGGGAAAGCAAGTAATTGCCAGCTGAAGCGTAGACAGGGAAGATGCAGGTTGCAACGACTTAAGTGTGCTATCGAAGCAAAAATCTCCCTCGCAAAAAGAAAATACGGACTCAATCGCATCAACTACAGAATCCAAAACGGTGAGGAAATCTGGATCCGCATGGGACTATTAGCAATGAATCTGAAAAAGGCAATGAATTACAGATAAATTCAAGGATATTATACTCAAAAATTGGAAAAAAAATGAAAAAGTAGCAGTGATGAACACGCCCTATCCACAACCTTATAGTAATTTCAAAGAACGCCCTTTTTTCAACAGAAATTAAGCAGGATAAATTTAGGGGTTAGCAAAGAAGATGGGTTTAGCTATGAGTTTTTGTGAGGAAAGCGTGGTGGGTTGTGACATTTGAATTTAGTAGTTGGGCGAAGACTCCACCCCCTACCACCGCCAAAGCGTGGGACATTCAATGCCGTAGGGGCAGTCCCCGTGCCTGCCCTCCGTCTCACCCATTCAGATGACGCGCGATGAATGGTTATTAAATTAACACGAGGAGGAGGTATTTATGGCTACTACACTACACTTATGGAGTCGGGGACACGAGGTGCAGCGATTACAGAAAGCATTAAACAAACATCTTCGAATTATTCCGAAACTATATGAGAACGGTCAGTTCGGACCACAGACAGAAGCTGCTGTTCGTCAATATCAGGCATCGGTTGGCCTTGGCATCGATGGGATTGTGGGTCCCCGTACATGGATGTCGTTGGAAAAAGGCTTTGTTACTCATCCCGTAGCAGTTGCTTCCATGACAGACAACCCTTCGGATGCACCATGGATGGCAGTCGCTGCAAAGGAAATAGGACAAAAGGAAAAATTCGGAGTTAAATTCAATAATCCTCGTATTATCGAATACTTTGTGACAACCAGTTTTAAGGCAAAGACTGATGAGACTTCTTGGTGCTCAGCATTCGTCAATTGGTGTCTGCAGCAGGTAAAAATCAAAGGAACCAACTCGGCAGCAGCAGCGAGCTGGTTGAATTGGGGGAAGGAATCTGCTGTCATACCAGGTGCGATTACTGTTATTTATAACTCTAATGCCAAAAACAGCAGCTTAACGACATCAGGCAATCATGTTGGGTTTATGGAAAAAGAGACTGCCTCTCACTATCGTTTGCTTGGCGGCAATCAAAGTAATCAGGTAAGGGTTTCATCCTATCCGAAATCATCATGGAAACTTAAAGGCTGTCGTTGGCCAAACTCACAATCTGAAAAGGAGAAATCTTATCATGTATATGTTTAAGACTATGCTATCGATCACCCTTGCCCTGTGTTGCGTAGCATGTTCGTCCACCCAAAAGAATTCTGATATTGATCAATACTGGAGCACATTCAGGCAGGCAGTTCTTGACAACAATAGGAATAAGGTCATTTGCATGACTCGATTTCCGTTTGAGGTGCGCGGACCAGATGATAGTGATCCTGTTAAACATTACTCTCGCAAAGAGTTTCTTGTCATCTACGGACGGCTGCTCGCACAATCTGAATTGTTGCCGTCTGGTGAAAAAGATGTTTGGAAATGGAAATCCATGCGACGATTAATCATTGAAAATAATAAAATACCTCCTGAAGATCGATTATCACCAGATTTTATCAGATTTTACCAGTTTCACCAGTTTGAATTCCAACGCATTAAAGGTCGATGGTTTTTCACCCGGGCATATTTAGAAGAATAAGCCTATTAGGGTATTCACAAAATATTAATGTATATCAAGCAATAGTTAGTATATACCCAAAAGGAGTGTAGTTATGATAAACAATATTGTTGATATGATTGAATCCATATTAAAAATTCCTGCTAATGAAGCCAAGTTCTGGTTTGATTGTGACGGTCAGGATATGCGAATGACAAGATTTTATATAGCAGAGGGAATATCTCGACTCACTTCATTGTCGGTTACTATAATTTCTTCAAATCCAGAGATTAAGAATATTCTCAATAAACGAGCTACATTGACTATTCGATCTACACAAGAAACTCCGGATAAATTTTTCTATGGAGTGGTTACCAAGGCTTCTCTGACAAAAGCAACCCATGAATATGGTGAATACACTGTTGAGATTATGCCTGCATTCTGGCTTCTCTCTCTACGCAAACAAAGCAGAATATTCCAAAAGATGTCTGTCAGAGAGATTGTGGAAAAGGTATTAAAAGATGCTGGGTTTGGTGGCGATGATTATTCCTTTAAGACTCAGAAAACATATCTCAAACAAGAATACTGTGTGCAATACAGAGAGAGTGATTTTAATTTTATCTGCCGTTTGCTTGAAGAAGAGGGAATATTTTACTTTTTTCAGCATAATGCGGGTAACGGGAAAGAGTTGTTAGTGTTTGGCGATTCTACCTCTGCATACTCTGATTGTGCTCCCTTAAATGAGGTACAATATAGAGAGACAAGCGGGACTGATTTGCCGTCAGGATTAGAATATGTTTCCGAATGCCATATTCAATATGTGGTATGTTCTGACAAGACCTCTCTGAATGACTTTAATTATGAAAAGCCAGATATGTTGCTCGTAACTACTGCAAGCGGCAAACAAAATACAGAGCTTGAGATTTATGATTACCCCGGTAAATACAATGTTAAGGATGTAGGAGAAAAATTAGCCAAAATACGGCTCGAAGAATTGAACACTGAGGGAATTGTAATTATCGGTAGTAGTAATTGTCTCTCTTTTGCCTCTGGGGCAAAAATGAGTTTTACCCAACATCCCCATAGTGACATAAATAAAACTTGTCTTGTAACTGGTGTCAACCATATGGGTGCACAAGGATCTGAGGGCACAGATTATGATAATCAATTTGAATGCATTCCTTTTGATGTGCCTTTCCGTCCCTCGCGAACAACCCCTCGACCAACAGTAAAGGGTTCTCAAACCGCTACAGTTGTTGGACCATCCAAGGAAAAGATATACTTTGATGAGTTTGGCAGGGTAAAGGTGCAATTCCACTGGGATCGCGAAGGGAAAAGGGATGAGAATACTACCTGTTGGGTAAGGGTGAGTCAGGGCTATGCCGGGGCTAACCATGGAATGCAGTTTATGCCCTTG
>JAHIZN010000168.1 GCA_018814245.1 bacterium | reverse complement strand
TTATCCCTTATCCCTTATCCCTTATCCCTTATCCCTTATCCCTTATCCCTTATCCCTTATCCCTTATCCCTTATCCCTTATCCGCAGGCTCTGTCCATACATAATAACTATGCGACAATTAACAGTTGACACGACAGTAGGCATTCAGAGGCAGTTTGCTGCCTCCTTACACAGAGGGCAACCACGGAGGGTTGCCTCTACAACTGCTTTTTGCCTTTCCCAACACAGTTACCAACACCATCTTTCCTTTACCCATTTCACCTCATCCTCCATGGTTTGAACATGTTTATCCAATCTGGCACATAAAAGATCCTGAAGAATTTTCTTATAGAGCGGACCCGGTGGAATACCCATTTGCTTGAGTTTATCGCCGCTCATAAGTGTTGTCTCATCCTTCATAAAAGAAAGATAATCTGCCACAGCCTTTTTTATCTTACAGGAAAACCCTTGTTGAAATAATGCCTCAGCCTTAGCCACCACAAAGATAATCGCTTCTATCGACATTTTATTTAATAACCTGTAGACATCACTCGGATTAGGATTTTTCTTTAATCGCAGGTAGTTGATTATTCTGGCAGCCTCTTTTTTACCGTTCATAATCTTTTCCCGTTGGGTCTTGGTAAATTTAAGATGATGTGTAACCTCTTGTACCTGGCTTATCTTCAGGTTATCTGTCAAAGCAAGAAAATAGATCAGCCAGTGTTCCACCCTTTGAGGAGCTTCTGAAAATTGGTGACCATCATCAGAGGGCAACCACAGGGGGTTGCCCCTACGAGGTGCTGCCTCTTGCTTATTAATGATAAGCTCAAAATAGAAAAGGCTTTCCATAACCTTTTCAAAAAGATTATGCAGCCTTTTAGAGGGAGCCCCTCTGGAAGTAACAGCTATAGATGGGTGAATGTATTTTAATATTCCAAGCTCTTCCAGTCTACGGATAGCTGCTTGAGGCTTCTCATCATCGAGGATCAAAATAAGCTCATCCCTTACCCTTTGATTTGCTAATCGATCAAAGAGTGGTTCATTAATGGCTGCATCCAATATCAAATCCTTAGTCAAAGCCTCCAGATGAAAGTTCAGCCTTGTCTCAAACCTTATTGCCCTGAATATTCGGGTTGGGTCATCGATAAAGCTCTTGGTATGCAGGACACGAATAATTTTGTTTTTTATATCCCTTTCCCCGCCAAAAAAATCAATCAGGCTGCCATAATCAGGCTCATTCAGCTGGACAGCCATGGCATTAATGGTGAAATCCCTGCGGAGTAAATCTTCCATAACAGGGGATTCCTCCACCCTTGGCAAGGCAGCCGGATGTTCGTAGTGTTCCCGCCGGGCAGTGGCAATATCAATCTTAAACCCATCAGGAAGGGTGATAACAGCTGTCTTGAACCGTTGATGAATCTTGCATCGTCCCTCTATTTTATTAGTAAACTCCTTGGCAAAGCAAACGCCATCACCCTCAACAACAATATCGATGTCAAGGTTATCCTTTCCCAGCAGCAAGTCACGGACAAATCCGCCAACTACAAATATTGGATAGCCTGCAGTATCTCCAACCCGTCCTATTTCCTGAAGTAGATTTTGGATGACAGGGGCAAGCCTTTTCATTAGCGGCTTGATAGAATGGGTCTGGGGCAGCCTCTGACAGGGCAGAAAATCTCCTTTCTGCAATTCCTTTAATGCAGCCTCAGTTATCCGCTCTATCTCTCTTAAAAGAATCTCTTCCACCTCAAGTATGGATTTGTCTTTTATTACACCAGAACCAGCATATATATGCCCTCCCCCGCCAATTCTTGTGAGAATTTGGGCGATATTAATCATCTTATCCCTGCTTCGGGCAATCAGCCATACCCTTTGCTCCATCTCAAAAAGGCAGAAGAGTGCTGCAGGCTTTTCCATATCCATTATTTTGTGAGCAAGTATGGATAAATCTCCTGTGTATTCCCTGAGAACAGTCTTAACCACAAGTATAAGTCTGCCATGGATCAGGTATGTTTTTTGAGATTTCAGCAGGTCAGATATGATTATCACCTGTTTTGGGGTTGGTTCTTTATTCAGGAGGTCAGATACAATCCGCAGATCAGCCTGACAGGAAACGAGTGTGGACACAATATTAATATCAGCAGGTGTGGTGGCAGAAAAAGTAAGTGAGCCAGTATCTTCATAGATACCAAGAGCAAAGATAGTGGCATGAATCGGTGAAATAGGCAGTCCCTTTTTAATAATCTCCTCTAATAAAATAGTTGTTGTTGCCCCTGTCTCCTTAACCATCATCACCTCCCCTGTAATATCACCGGGCTGAGAAGGATGATGGTCAAAAATATGAATAGGGATTCCTTTGTTGGCAGAATGGCTTTTTTTACCAGATGGGACACCCTCGACTGTCATTCCTGCGAATGCAGGAATCTCATGGCTTCCCTTGTCAGAGAGGACACACTCGACCAGCTCCCTGAACTTGCCTATACGGCTTGGCTGTCTGGTATCAACAATAATCAGCCTTGTAACCTGTTCGAGTGGTATTTTATTGATATTGACAAGAGAAATATGGTGTTGATAAGTACTCAAAAATTCATCTACAATACTCTCATGCGAACCAGGCATAACCATGCAGGCATCAGGATACAGGAGTGATGCTGCAACTAAACTGGCTAACGCATCAAAATCAGCATTGATATGAGTAACGATTACATCCATTTTTTACCAGCAATTCTAATTTATGATATTTTTCTCACACAGAGGCACAGTATACTGCCAGTTTTTGATACAAGAGAAAAGCATTGGAGTGTTTGTTGCCCAGTTCACATAAAATTGGACAAACTTCTGCGTCAAGAACATTTCTTCCGCAAAAATGATCAGTTCGTAGTAGATGAACATCAGGCTGTAAATCACAGGCACATACCAAACACAAAAGAAGAGGGACTCGCCCAAGCCAACGAAGAAATTCACGAGGTAAAACGGATTCCTGACCATAGAGTAACAGCCTGTCGAATTGAGGATGTCGGCAATTTGTTGTTTTCTGTTGCGGACTGATGTTCCTTCGGGTGCACAACCAACCGTTACAGCCAGTACAAGGATACCGAATTTAGTACCTTCCATAATTAGTATAGCATAATTCAAAGAATGCTGTCAAGCAAAATATAAGTATGAGAAATAATCTCTCAGTGATTGGTAGGGAAAGCCTCAGACAGTCTCGGACAAATCCTGCCCCTGCAAATTGCAGGGGGACAAGGAGATAGCACCCCGGCATCCAATGAATTCACAGGGGCAGGCTCTGTCCTTACAACGACAATCATTTATTGTAAGCGTTTCTAACTTTTACGCCTTCCTGTAACCTTATCCTTACCCACAAGTCCAACCACCATTAATTCAGCAATTCAACAATTCATTAATTCAACAATTGACAATTGCTGAATCGTGGAATTGATGAATTGTTAATCATTTTGGAGTACATGCTTCTGCTGTTTTGCAGCATT
>JAHIZN010000167.1 GCA_018814245.1 bacterium | reverse complement strand
GAATGCAGACATAGAGACACGATTATCGCCTCTCTACTGCTTTCCTTATCAAAATTAGATATTGTACACAAGTTAAAAAAAAATTACGAGGTGATGTCTTAACAGGAATAGAGACTCATTCTTATGTCGGAGTTTCAGTTGGAAAGGGCAGCAATTTTCGACCTGTGCAGATAAAATTTAATCAGCAAGATTAATTTTTCTTTGCGTTTGTGTGGTAAATTTTTACCTATTTGCCTCTGAAACTCCAGCTTCACCAAAAGTTGCCATCTGTGTCAATATCTTTACCCCGGCATCAACAATACCCATTGCCAATGCTGCCCCTGTGCCTTCTCCGAGTCTCATCTGTAGATCCAAGACAGGATGGATGCCCATCATCCTCAAGGCAGCTTGCTGCCCTCTTTCCACAGAGGCATGACCAGCAATCATGTACTGGATAGCAACAGGTTTCAACAGATATGCAATCAAGGCAGCAGCAGTAGAGATAAAGCCATCAATAACCACTGGCTTTCTGTTTGCAGCTGAGGCAAGGATCATACCACATAGCCCGCCTATTTCAAACCCGCCAACCTTAGCCAGAACATCGATCCCATCTGTTGGATCAGGTTGATTTATCGCCAATGCATTTTTGATAACAGCTACCTTTTTCAGCCAGGCAGTATCCCCAATCCCTGTTCCTCTGCCAGTGATTTCCTCTATTGCTGCACCAGTTATTGCAGCAACAATGGCTGAAGACGGGGTTGTATTTCCAATCCCCATATCGCCGCATCCACAAATATCCAATCCATTAGCCTCAAGCTCCTGCTCAAAGGCTTCTATCCCTCGTTCAATACAAAGAATTGCTTCATCCCGGCTCATAGCTGGACCATTGGATATATTTTTTGTCCCATAACCAACCTTTTTTATAACCAACCCTGGTTGAGGCTCAAGATCAATCGCTACACCCATATCCACCACAATTACCTTGGCACCTGTATGGTTTGCTAAAACATTTATCCCTGCCTTGCCGCGAATAAAATTATAAACCATCTGTGGTGTTACATCTGTAGAAAAAAGGCTTACCCCTTCTTCGCATACCCCATGGTCACCAGCCATGGTAAAAATAACCTTTTTTTCGAGGCATGGGGTCAATGTACCGGTAATCAAAACTACCTGTTTTGCCAGTTCCTCAAGTCTGCCAAGGCTTGCCTGTGGTTTGGTAAGATTATCAAGACGGCTTTGAGCTGCCTCTGCAAGAGAGAAATCAACAGTTTGTATTTGTGCTAATATTTTTGTCAGTTTTTCCATTATCTCACTCCTATATCTATGCTTTGCAAAATTGCTATTCAATAGATGGTATTATAACAAATTTCTAAATATTGTCAAGGGATTTTACAGTTGCCTCCTGCTGATCAGCAATTTTCAGAAATTGGGTGGTGTCTGAATTAGGCTAAATATTAGTTGTGTTGACAATCAGAGGCAGGGACAAGCCCTGCAGCTACATTGCGATCGATTGTTGTGTGTGGGAATCTTTGTAGCTGCGACCCTTGTGGTCGCTTATTAGTTTATAAATGAGGAATGTTTTTCCTATCCACCAAGAGTTAGCTAT
Source organism: bacterium (assembly GCA_018814245.1). Taxonomy (GTDB): domain Bacteria; phylum UBA9089; class CG2-30-40-21; order CG2-30-40-21; family CG2-30-40-21; genus CG2-30-40-21. Next base: position 12,314 of record JAHIZN010000167.1, on the reverse strand, counting down.
TTACAGACACTACCGAAATTGGTAACCGTTCAGGTAGTGTAGGAAAAGGAGATGTGGGGGATTATGGAGGAGATAAGGAGATATAGGGATTAGAAAAATATGAGTAATACAACTTATCCCCTTAGGAATGATAACCCTGTAATTTTCCCTTCGATTTTAAGGCATTGATTATATTATTATCCCCATATCTCATGTCATATCTCCATATCCCCCTTCTTACACTTTTAATGTTATAGCCTGAACGATTACCGAAATTGTATATCTACTGTTAATACAGGCAGTTTTGTTGTTTTTGAAAAAATAAAGTAACTTTTTCTTGACAATCTCGCAAAAAACATATACAATATTAGTTCAAAGATAGATTGGGATTGTGAGATTGATCCTTTGTTCAAATTGAAGATAAGGATATTAATATAAACTTAATGGTTATTTTCTTGCTGTCTCTTGAATGAATAAGCCTATAAGTAAAATAAGCTAATATATCTTCTATCAGTCTTGCAACCCGAATCATCCTGCTTTCAGAACGCTAAATATCTCATTTTTTTAATAGAATAAATCTACATGTTCCTGAACCATCCAAGGGATACAATAGATTATTTATGTCTTGAGACGAATTGCTCCATAGAGAGAATATATATATTAACTCAAGGGATGCTTAAAAAAGTAAAGATAATAGTTGTTCAGGAAGTTATATAATCGTGGAGGTGATATATATTGGAAGCGTTATGGACAGGAATTATTGTGATAGTATCGATTGTAGTATCTGGAGCAGGTGGATATTTTGTACGAAAATATTTAGACAAGCTTAAACTTTCATCAGCAGAGGAAGTAAGTGGGAAAATAATTAAAGATGCGCAGGATGAGGCGCAAATCCTGAAAAAAGAGGCACTCTTAGAGGCACGGGATGAGCTTCATAAGGAAAAGGGAGAGTTTGAAAAAGAAATACGGAATAGACGCGGAGAGTTAAGCAAGATAGAATCCAGACTGTCTCAGAAGGAAGAAAGCTTAGATCAAAAATTGGAAAACATAGAAAGAAAAACCAGAGAAGTAAAAAGCTACGAAACTAAGCTTTTAGAGAAGGAACAGGAAATAGTTCGTATTCAGCAGGAACAAATAAAAGAGCTTGAAAAAATCTCTGAGTTAAGTAGTGCCGAAGCCAAAAAAATACTTATGGTAAGTATTGAAAGTGAAGTCAGGCATGAAGCCAATAAGATGATCAAGCAGATAGAGGATGAAGCCAGAGAAGTAGCCGAAAAAAAGTCAAAGGAGGTTCTTGTTCAGGCAATTCAGAGGTGCGCATCTGAACAAGTAGCCGAAACAACAGTTTCTGTGGTTAATTTACCCAGTGATGAAATGAAGGGAAGGATTATTGGAAGAGAGGGCCGCAATATTCGTGCACTTGAGACATTAACAGGAATAGACCTGATTATTGACGATACCCCTGAAGCTGTTATCCTTTCAGGTTTTGACCCGGTGAAAAGAGCGATAGCCAAACTTTCTCTTGAAAGATTGATTGTTGATGGACGAATTCACCCAGCAAGAATTGAAGAGGTTGTTTCAAAGGTTAAGGAAGAGATGGAAGAATCAATAAGAGAAAAAGGTGAGCAAGCTACCTTTGATCTCGGTATCCATGGGATAGCTCATGAGGCTATATATCTTCTTGGAAGGCTTAAATATCGTACGAGCTTTGGGCAGAATGTACTTCAGCATAGCAAAGAGGTAGCTACTATTGCCTCAGTAATAGCTGGAGAGATTGGCGCTAATGTTACAATGGTAAAACGAGCCGGGCTTTTGCATGATCTTGGCAAATCAATCGATGCTGATGTAGAAGGTTCTCATGCATCCATAGGGGCAGACCTTGCCAGAAAATTTGGAGAGTCTAAGGAGATTATTCATGCTATTGCTGCTCACCATGATGAGGAAAAACCACAAACATTAGAGGCATTTATCATTCAGGCAGCCGATGCTGTCTCTGCCGCCAGACCTGGTGCCCGCAAGGAAAACCTTGAGGCATATGTCAAGAGGTTGAAAAAACTTGAAGCTGTAGCCGAAGAGTTCAAGGGTGTAGAAAAAGCCTATGCTATTCAGGCTGGCAGAGAGATAAGGGTAGCTGTAATGTCTGAAGAGATAGATGATGTGGGAATGGCAACCCTTGCCAGAAATATTGCAAAACAAATAGAAGAACAGTTGGAATACCCTGGCCAGATCAAGATAACTGTTATACGGGAAACAAGGGCTGTTGAGTATGCTAAGTAGCAAGCAGTTAGCTTCGGCTCTCTGACCAGTCAGACCAGTCAGACTGGTCAGACTGGTCTGACAACAGACAGGGTGACATACTGACAAGGACAATGATGAGAATATTATTAATCGGTGATATTATAGGCAAAAAGGGACGAGAAATAGTAACCTCTATGCTGCCTGAATTTAAGCAGGAAGAGAAAATCGATTTTTGCATTGCTAATGGAGAAAATCTGGCTGGTGGTTTTGGTATAACCCCTGCTGTGGCAAAACAGGTATATGCAGCCGGGGTGAATGTGCTTACTGGCGGCAATCATATCTGGAGTAAAAAAGAAATATTCCAAATTATTGATGAGGATGAAAGAATCTTAAGACCATTGAATTATCCGCCAGGTGTGCCAGGTCGTGGTGGACGAATCTATACCGTTAATAATCAACAAATTGGAGTGATAAGCCTTTGCGGCAGGGTTTTTATGGATAACCTTGATTGCCCATTCAGAACAATTAGTCTTGAGATAGAAAGGATGCGTAAAGAAACACCACATATTGTTGTAGACTTTCATGCTGAGGCTACCTCTGAAAAAATAGCCATGGGGTTTTATCTGGATGGTCTGGTCAGTGCGGTAATTGGAACGCATACCCATGTCCAGACCGCAGATGAAAAGATATTGCCAAAGGGAACAGCCTATATTACTGATACAGGCATGGTTGGAGCAAAGAATTCTGTTATTGGGGTAGATAGTGATACTGTTATTAAACGGTACTTAACCTCAATTCCGTTTCGGTTTGAGGTAACAAAAACAGGTCCAGGCATATTTTGCGGGGTAATCATAGAAATTAGTTCAGATACAGACAATGCCTTGAGTATCAAAAGGGTTCAACGAGAAATTATGAATTAAAAATTATGAATTATGAATTAAAAACTGAAGGAGAAGAACCTAATACTGCATTACGATTAAATGTTAGGACATAATGACTTCAATTTTCTCCGAGCATCGCTGGAATATCGTCATGTTTGATCCTAAACTTTAATGATGACTGAGCACTACCTTTGTTATCGCAACTCTTCTTTCTCAATTCATAATTCATAATTAATCGTAACTACTCAGGTAGTGTTATTTCATACACATTTCGAATCAGTCAAAAACCATAACTATTCAGATGTGTAATGAAGGAGAAGTGGAGAAAATGGGGAAATAGAGAAAAGAAGAATTAACTGATAAAATTACAAGAATTGTTTTTTGAACCAGAGAAAAAGATTAATATTTTTTCTCCAATTCTCCTTTTTCCCCATTTCCCCTTTCTTACACATTTATATAGCTGAATAGTTACAATTAATCATTATACGAGGGGGTTAAAGTGGACACATTAAAGGTATCATCAAATTCCAAACCAAACGCTGTTGCCGGAGCCTTAGCAGGGGTCATTAGAGAGAAAGGGCGTGCAGACATTCAAGTTATTGGTGCTGGTGCTCTGAATCAAGCCATTAAAGCCATTGCTATTGCCCGTGGATTCCTTGCTCCATCCGGCATAGAGCTGGTATGTATCCCTGCCTTTGCTGACATTATGGTGGATGGGTACGAAAAGACAGCTATTAAGCTTGTTGTTCAGCCTCGATAAGTGGCAGGCTGTGCAACCCTGCGATCTCAAGCTAAGTTCTGCGGGCTCTTTCCTGCCTCAAATGGGTAATTTTATTTTATCGTCTCTTCTGTAAATTTTGTGAAAATAGGCTAACCTGTGCAAGTAGAAAACACCACTTGTTGGCAGAGAAAGAATCACAAAGGGTGTAATTCCTTAAGACTATAGCCTCATGTCAGGTTCTTCCATTTGCAATCACCTGAATTAATCGTCAATTATTTTCCCTATAGATTACACCCTTTGTGGTTCTTTCTTCTTTCGTTACAAAGTGCTATCCATTTGAGGCAAAAAAGAGCCGTAGGAGAATTATTACAATGAAAAGATTCAAAAACATTAATTTGATTGCAGTGATGATGTGTGTTTTTGCCATTATTTCTGGTGTATTACCTGCCATAGCTGCACACTTGCAGCAGAAAAACATTATCCTCGCAACAACTACCAGCACACAGGATTCTGGTCTTCTGGATGTTTTGATTCCACTTTTCGAAAAGAAAACAGGATATTTTGTCAAAACAATAGCCGTAGGTTCTGGTCAGGCAATAGTTATGGGACAGAAGGGCGAAGCAGATGTGCTGCTTGTTCATTCACCTGATGCTGAAAAGAAATTTATGGCAAAAGGTAATGGCATAAACAGAAAGCTCATCATGCACAACAATTTTATAATTGTTGGACCCGAGAAGGATCCAGCAGGTATCAAGGGCAGCAAATTGTCTTTGGATGCTTTCAGGAAAATTGCTTCCTCGTGTTCTCTATACATGTCCCGTGGAGATAATTCAGGAACCGATGCTAAGGAAAAATCCATATGGAAATCTGCAGGAATAAATCCAGAAGAGCAAAAGTGGTATCAGCAGACAGGTCTTGGAATGGGGCAGACATTGAGTATTTCCGCAGAGAAGAAAGCCTATACCTTAACCGATCGGAGCACCTATCTGGCATTGAAAAAGAATCTCAGTCTTTCTGTACTGGTTGAAGGAGATGTCATACTTCTCAATACATATCACATCATCGAGGTCAATCCTGCCAGATGGCAAAGAGTAAATGCCGCAGGTGCAAAAGCCTTCTCAGATTTCATGGTTTCCAGACAAGCACAAAAAATCATCAAAAATTTCGGTACATCCATGTATGGCTCACCACTTTTTTTCCCGGATGCAGGAAAATCAGAAGAAAAAAAGAAGAAAGGGAGAAGGGGGAGAATTGGAGAAAAATTTCCAACATATTGTAATGACATATCTTTCCCCCGCACATGCCACAAGCAAGTGCAACACTATTGCTGTCAGAACATCAACTAATAATTGGGAATAGCGACCTATATCGTGTCAATCTCTTAGGAGATATGGAGATAATGAAAATAGGGAGATATGAAGATAATGAAATCAGGGAAAGAATCACAAAGGGTGTAACTCCTTAAGATACAACCACTTGTCAAACTCTTCTCATTTGCAATTACCTTGGTTACTACTCGCAATTCTTGGGAGATGGGGAGATAGAGAATAGAGAGATAAGGGGATAATGGAGAAAAGGGAGACACCCCTGATGTTTACACCCTTTGTGGTTCTTTCTTCTCCTGTTGCACTTGCTACTGGCTAACAAGCAGGGAAAGATGGATAACCACAAAGAACACAAAGGTTTTTTCTTAGTGAACTTTGTGTATCCTTTGTGTGCTTTGTGGTTAATCTGAAAAGAAGGAATTGCCATAGGCTATTGAGCAGTTACGGTTTCTCTGCCAATCACTGAGGGATTACGGAGGGTTGCAAAAATTATGTTGACAAACATATGATAGTATGGTATACTAAATAACAAATTAAAATAAATGGAGGTAGGTTATGTTCAAATTAATAGGCAGCATGTTAGTTGCTGCAATGATTATTGGTTGTGCTAAGGGCAGCATGGAGATTATAAATGTTGCTGGATCAACTTCATTTCAGCCCTTTGCAGAAAAATTAGCTGAAGAGTTTATGGTTAATCATCCGGGGGTGCGTGTCAATGTTCAGGGTGGCGGTTCAGCTGTGGGGGTTCAAGCTGCTCAATCTGGTGTGGCTCAGATTGGTATGGCGGATATGATTACACTGCCAAAAGAGGCTGAAGGATTAAAGAACATTGTAGTGGCTAAGGATGCTATTGTTGTTATTGTCCATCCTGATAACAAGATAGACAACTTGTCATCTCAACAAATTCAGGACATATTTAGCGACAAGGCGAATAATTGGGGTCAGCTTGGTGGAGAGAAAAAATCCATTACAGTTGTTTCTCGTGAGGAAGGTTCAGGAACCCGCGATTCTTTTAAGGATCTTGTACTAAAGGGTGCCCCTATCAGCCCCAATGCCCTTATCCAGAATTCTACAGGAGCAGTAAAGCTCATGGTCCAAAGTGATCCGTCTGCGATTGGGTACATCACCCATGGTGTGCTGTCGCCTGAGGTGAAAGCCATAGGGATAGATGGGGCAGACCCTTCCATCAAAAATATCCATGATGGCAAATACAATATCATCAGGCCAATATTCTTGCTGACCAAGGGAGAGCCAAAAGGAATGACAAGTGAATTTATAGACTTCATCCTTTCTCCACAAGGACAAAAGATAATAGCAGATAATGGCTTGCTGGCAGTGAAATAGTAATTGCTCAATATCCTGTGGCAATTCCATGAGATTAAACTACTCAGACAGCAAGAATACAGGAGTCAGATACAAAGGAAGAGCCACAAATGGTGTAAATTCTAAGAGATAAACCATTATCTGGCTCTTCTCATTTGTGGCGGTTACTTTATTATCGTTATTGTTCGCAATTCTTAGGGGATAAGGGGATAGAGAAATAGAGAGATAAGGAGATAATGGACAAAAGGGAGACACTACGGATATTTACACCCTTTGTGGTTCTTTCCCTGCCAGAGGTGCTACCTCTTTTCCGCTCGCAATTGTTAAAGTAGAGATGCAAAATTTTGCGTCTCTACATCATGGCAATCTTCGTAGCTTGCAATATCCACAGGTTATTGATCAATTACATGAAATAGGGCAACGGTTCAGGGTGGGCAGAATTCATAATAATTCCACCCAAAAAAAGGAAGGCGAAACATGGAGACACTAAATGAAAGATTAGTTAATGAAACAATGTCACTTCCATCGGATATGCGAACAGCACTTGTTGATAAGTTGCTGGAGAGCCTCAATGTTCCAACCCAAAGAGAGGTTGACAGGCTGTGGGCAGAGGAAGCAGAAAAGCGAATTAAGGAAGTTCGTTCAGGAAAAGTAAGCACGATTCCCGGCGAGCAAGTTTTTGAGGATATACGCAGGCAATTTGGAAAATGAAATATAGCTTTCATCCTTCCGCAAGAACAGAATTGAATGATTCTATAAACTACTATGAAGATTGCCATCAAGGATTAGGTCTGGAATTTGCAGAAGAAGTGTATTCAACCATTCAACGCATCCTTTGGTTTCCTGAAGCTTGGTCACGATTATCTCTAAACAGTAGAAGGTGCTTAACGAATCGCTTCCCTTATGGGATTATTTATCAGGTTCTTGAAGATGAAATTTCTATCGTTGCCGTTATGCAGTTGAACAGAAAACCTGACTACTGGAAAGATAGAGTAGGCAAGAGATAGGGGACAGAGTTGAAGAGATTACCTATGCCGCCAACAACCAGGAGCATTTACGGATGAAATCTAGAGAAAACCTGATCCAGTTTGGATTATTAATTACTGCTCTTTCAACCATTGTTATTCATTTACTTATCGCCTTGTTTATCTTTCAGGAAGGACTGCCCATTATCTTAAGGGTAGGCATAAATGAATTTGTCTGTGGCACTCATTGGTCACCACAACAGGGGCAATTTGGAATATTTCCCATGATTGTCGGAACGGCATGGATAACGGCTGGTGCCATTTTGGTCAGTCTTCCATTAAGCCTTTCCTGTGCCATCTATCTTAGTGAATTCTCAACCCCTAAGGTTAGAGGCACTATTAAGCCAATAATTGAATTATTAGCTGGTATACCGTCTGTGGTTTATGGGTTCATGGGCATGGTTATCCTGTTTCCCATGATTCGCAATCATCTTGGTGGTGCAGGACCTTCTATTTTATCAGCATCCATTATCTTAGGGATAATGATCCTGCCAACGATTACCAGTATTGCCATTGATTCTCTTCAAGCCGTACCATATTCTTACCGTGAGGGATCACTATCTCTTGGTGCGACCCGTTGGCAAACAATAAGGATGGCTATACTTCCTGCTGCTAAATCCGGCATCTTATCAGGAATTATTCTTGGTATTGGCAGAGCTGTAGGGGAAACAATGGCTGTTATCATGATTTCTGGTAACTCTGTAATAATTCCGAACTCACTCTTTGATCCTGCACGGACACTTACAGCAAATATTGCCTTAGAGATGAATTATGCCGTAGGTGATCATCGTCAGGCATTATTTGCCACAGGTATTGTTCTATTTATTACCATCATGATCCTGAATATTATCGCCAATGTGCTTTCCAGAAGAGGGGTGGAGAAATAATGCTTAAACCAATCCTCTTGGAGAAATTAGTAAAAAAGATACTATTTGTCGGCACAGCTATTACGGTTTTCATTCTTTTTTTCATTATCTTCTATATTCTCAAGAATGGACTGGCAGTTATTGACATGGAATTTCTTCTCAGCTCACCCAAGGATCTTGGCAGGGCAGGGGGAATATTCCCCTGCATTGTTGGGACTATTGTTCTATCGTTAATAGCTATCCTCATCGCCACCCCTCTTGGAGTAGGAGCAGCCATCTATCTCACAGAGTATACAAGGAAAGGCAGGTTAATATCGATAATTAGATTCTTCACAGAGTGTTTGTCTGGGATACCTTCCATTATCTTTGGCTTATTTGGCTTTGTGCTTTTTGTTGTTTATCTTGGCTTTGGCTGGTCAATCCTTTCCGGGGGATTGACCACGGCATTTATGCTTTTACCTACAATTATTCGGACATCTGAGGAGGCGATTAAGGCTGTGCCTGATTATTATCGTGAGGTAAGCCTGTCCCTCGGTGGAACAAAATGGCAAACTATTGTTAAGGTTGTGCTTCCCAGTGCCTTACCGGGCATTGCCACTGGAATAATCCTTGGTATAGCCAGAAGTATTGAAGAAACGGCTGTAGTTATTTTTACCGCTGGTTCGGTATTGCATCTGCCAACATCATTGTTTGATTCCTGCAGAACCATGTCTGTACATTTTTACATCTTAGCGCGTGAGGGTATTTCTATGGAGAATGCCTATGGCACGGCAGCTGTTCTCATTATTACCATCTTGTTAATTAACATGTTTGCCTATTGGCTGATGCATCGGCTGATAGCTAAATATTCGTAAGATTGTAGAGGAAATAATCCGCAGATTACGCAGATTACGCAGATTAGAGAATATCAAACAAGATGAAACAGAGAGCTTAAAATACAAGCAATTTGTTTTTTTAATCTGCGTAATCTGCGTAATCTGCGGACAAATCTTATATCTGTGTCCTCTGTGGATTAAATATTGTGAGGTTAACATTGGAAGATAAGATTGTTGTTAAAAACCTTAACCTTTACTTTGATACACTTGCTGTCCTGAGATCTATCAATCTCAATATCAAGGCAAATGAAATACTATCGATTATTGGGCCGGCAAACTCAGGCAAGACATCATTTCTGCGTACACTAAACAGGCTGAATGATCTTATCCCCACAGCCAGAATAACCGGTGAGGTATTATTAGATGGACTGGATATTTACAAGAAAGACCTTTCTCTCCCTTGGCTCAGGCGAAAGGTAGGTATGGTCTTTGCACTGCCTGTGCCCCTGCCAAGGAGTATCTTTGAAAATATAGTTTATGGACCCAGGCTAAATGGTGTTACGAACAAGCTCAGGCTTGAGGAATTGACGGAAAAAACCCTGAAGGCTGCCTTTTTATGGGATGAGGTCAAGGATAGGCTACATACCTCTGGTACCAAGCTTTCCGGCGGACAACAACAGAGGCTTTGCATTGCCAGAACCTTAGCCTTAGAGCCAGAGGTTATCCTGCTTGATGAACCATGCTCAGGGCTTGACCCTCTGTCTACCTCAAAGATAGAGGAGGCATTGTATGAATTAAAAAAACAATATACCATTGTTCTGGTAACAAATAATACCAAGCAAGCAGCAAGGGTTGGGGATAATGTTGCCTTTTTCTTAATGGGTGATTTGATAGAATATGGCTCAACCGAACAAATATTTACTGTGCCGAGTGATAAAAGGACTGAGGATTATATTACGGGAAGGTTTGGATGATGAGAATCTCGAATTGCGAATTTTGAATCGCGAATCTGGACAGGCTGTTACGGAATGCGCCTTTTTGTCATTTCGAGGGAATCCGAGAAATCTTAGCCTGTTAGGAATCAATGAGTTGAGATTCCCCACATTAGTTTGGGATAACACTTTAACCCATTCCGTAACAGCCTGTCGAATCGCGAATCTGTTTCATTTCTTCAGATTCGCAATTCGAGATTCGACAGGCTGTTACGGAATAGGAATTCGGCACGAGGAGCATACAACATGTTGTGCTAATCTCATCAGTAGGTACTACATATGGTACGATGTTGTCGATGATTATCCGTTCCGTAACAGCCTATCGAGATTCGAGATTCAAAAAAAGGATAATATGGAATACAAGATAGAATTGGTTAATCTTTCGTTTTATTATGGTAATTTCCATGCATTAAGAAACATAAACATGCGTATTGGAGACAGAACCATTACCGCCCTGATAGGTCCGTCCGGGTGCGGTAAATCAACCATGCTGCGAACCATCAATCGGATAAATGAGTTGATTGATGACACCAGGGTAGAGGGAAAGATATTGATTGATCAAAAGGATGTTTACCATCCAAAAACCGATATTCTTGAACTGCGGAAAAAGGCAGGCATGGTCTTCCAACGCCCAAATTGCTTCCCATTATCGGTTTATGATAATATTGCCTATGGTCCGAGGGTGCATGGCACCAAAAAAAAAGCAGAATTAGACGAAATAGTTGAACAAAGCCTGAAGGCAACATGGCTCTGGGATGAATTAAGGGAAAAATTAAAAAAATCTGCATTAAGCCTTTCTTTAGAGTATCAGCAACGGCTTTGTATTGCCAGAGTACTTGCTCTTGGCTCAGAGATCATCCTGCTGGACGAACCATGTTCTGCACTTGACCCTATTACTACCCTGCGGATTGAAGAATTATTGGTTGAGCTGAAAAAGGATTACACTATTGTCATTGTAACTCATAATATGCAGCAGGCAGCCAGGGTTTCAGATTATTCAGGGTATATGCTGTTGGGTGAGCTTGTTGAGGCTAACGAAACATCTAAAATATTTACCAACCCGCAGGATAAGCGGACAGAGGACTATATTACAGGAAGATTTGGATGATGAGAATCTTGAATCTCGAATTGCGAATCTAAAGAAATGAAAAAGATAATGGCATTAGAGAATTGGTTCCTTAACGAATCATGTGAGTAAGTCAAATTTAAATGTAAAAGATTACTATAGAAGCATGAAGAGTATTCGCAAAGAATTATAGAGAAATGAGGAAATTTCTACCATTTGCACCTTTTTTCTTAAGTTATTACACCCTTTGAAGTTTTTTGCATCTTTTTCGCCTTTTTTTTGCCTCAAAATGAAAATTGTGCTATCTCTCATGTTTCTACTTTACCCACTCAAAATGTTATAGAGCCAATAGTTTGGTACAGGCAGCAAAAGCTAAAGCAAGAGGATATAGAACTATTAAGAATTTAAAGATAATGATTTATCTCGTCGTAGGTAAACTTAAATTCGACTTACTCACATGATTCGTTAAAGAACCAAGTTTATGGAGCATTAACATGGGAAAAGGCAGAACCTCCTCATACTTCTATGGAGGCAGCAGAGGCTGTTCGGCTTTTAGTTGAGCCACCTTCAGCAATCCAGATAATCGAAGAAGGAATAGAGACAATTTTGTATGCACTTAACTTGGCAGCACAGCATAAACTTACTGCCAGGCATATACATGATGCCCGCATGCAGAAGCGGCACTGTCCTCAGGTATACGAAAAATATACACTTACGATATCAAAGATTGGCAGCTATTTGAACAGAATGGGATAGAAATTGTAGGACCTGATTCGATTATGACCTATCTTGGACGGAAAGTCAACAAAGAAATCTGAGTTGTGCTGTTAGAGAAAGAGTTAGACAGGATAACAGGATTAACAGGATAAGTTAGATAGGGAAGATTTCTTGGGGTTAATTCTTTAGGATTTTATTTATGAAGAGCTAAAGCATAAAATCCATGCTGAAGCCTGAAATCCAATTTTGAAATTCCTGAGTATTAAATTATCCTGTCTATCCTGTTAAAAAATATTGTAAAAAGGTGGTTGCTATGAGACAAGTAGCTGAATTAGAAAGGGTGGAAATGAGACTTCCAAAGGATCT
>JAHIZN010000166.1 GCA_018814245.1 bacterium | reverse complement strand
TTATGATTACAATACTTCGTACATTCATTCGGCTATTGGATATATGAGCCCGGCAGAATTTGAGAATAATTGCATAAAAATACGACCATGAGGGAAATGACCTCTCTCGTAAAATTTAATAAAAATTGTCTTGACAAATGGAGTGCACTACAGGATTGCTCTTTCATCTCTCATTTTCCCAAGTACTCTAATTATAAGTTCTTTAACTTTTACATCAGTTTCATCTAACTTTTTGATTAACGCCGGCACACAAAGACTATCATTAGCAATTCCCAAAAACCAAACTGCATTGCTTCTTACCCTAACATTTGAATCAGCAAGTAATTCCATTACCATAAATACTGCTTTCTTATCCCTAAAAGGTGCCAGTCTCTGGATTGACCAAAAAGGCATTAGTCCTTGGATTGACCAAGCTCGGATTTGTGGGTCTTTATCATTTAATCCATTTAATAATGCCTGAAGAACCCTTTTGTCTTCCATCATGGAGAGGGCATCTATTGCAAATCCTCTGACATTTACAGATATATCCTTATTTTCCAATATCTTCACTAATGGTTCTATCACCCTTTTATCTTTTGTTTTACCAAGTTCTGTAATTATTTCATATTCACAAAATTCATCTTTAAGCCATTTAGGAAGCATCTCTAATAATATTGGGACTTTTTTGTAATCGATTGCGATTATTGCTTGCAAAGCTCTACATTGAACATTTAGGTCTTGGTGTGTTAATAACTTTTCTAACGATGGGCATGCTTTTTTACCTACTTCATCTAATTCTTCTCCGACAATATACTCTCCTGCCATAGCCCTTTCAATCAATCTATTTATCTTCTCTACTTTATTGATTTTCTCTTCACCATAGGCTAAAGGGGGAAATATTAAATTTTGTCCCCTATCTTGCTGTCCATTCCTCTCCACTATGGAAGTAAAAAATACTATTATTATCAATCCACTCCCAATTATCAGTTTCCAACATTTCACTAATCTCTTCTTCATGATATTACTATACTCCTTTATTTTAGATAAGTCAACTGAAATGTTCATCGCAAGCCACAATCCCCGCACATCCCCAATTTTTGCCGAAATTACATGCGGCAAATCCGATACATCAGGCAAATATTTAAAAGAAATGCTCATTAATACTTTACCCGTGAGATTCTTGCACAAAGAGCAAGGAAGTTTGGTGACAACTACAAGAGGGGATCAGATGGGCTCTTCTTCTGTAAATATTGTTGCACTTGCTACTGGCATGTGCGGGCAATTAAATCACGAAGGGGTGGCATTATTGTAGCAGGGGTGACATTATTCATTGTGGCAAATAAAAACAATTCATGCCTCTGCGATGATTTCTAATTGCACATCTCGCAATTTTCACAAAAGAATCACTGACTGTCTAATAATTGGACATGTACAAACAGATGTGTCCGAAAAATGGACATTGTATGGTGTATTCCTATATTAAAAAACTACATAAGATAAGACTAAACAATAGGATAGATTATGAATAAGTGATAGCAGTATCTATTCTTATCATGCCAACTAATCTCAGTTATCCTGCTGCTGGTATGAAAATTGCTAACATTAAATTATTAAAGGGGATAGGTGTATCAAAACACAACTATCCCCTGATGCTGTGATTTAGCATTACTTATAATGCAAAAATGATGCCAAGGCAGGGAAATTTTGCTAATATTTATAACCATAAACAGTTATGACTTGTAGCCATAATATTTAATTGTCAGAATCTGTACCAGATGGTACAAATGATGATTTTGTGGGTACATGATTATTAGTTTTGAGGAAGAGTTAGGGTCAGACCTTTCTCAAGGGTTGGGGGAACTATGAAAAATGTATCAGCAATATTCATCGCAATGCTTCTTATCCTTAATACCACGGTTTATGCCTGTGAGTTGACAGGTGTAATTGTCGGTGATGCCAGGGACACAAACCCTGCTACATTTAAGTTTTCCACTGATAATGCTGACCAGCAGATATTGAAGAAGGATGGCAGTCCCATTGGCTGTAATGAAATCCATTCTTGTTACGGAACAATTGACGGTATGAGGTTATATGTTGATGGTATCGATATTGCCTCAAACAAATACCCATACCCCAAAAAAATTATAGGCATGGATCTTTCGGATGCAGCTGGATGGCCAAGGCTAAGTATCCCGGCAGGCAGCGTGGCTATTGATCCAAAGTTAGGCAGATTTAAGTTTTCTGAGGGGAATAATGACCTGCCAATCCTGCTTTCTGCCTTTGATACCTATGATGTTGCTTATGGGGTATCTGTGGTTGATAATGTGGCTTTCGTTGCCTCTTTCCGTTCTGGATTATATATTCTGGATGTTGCCAACCCCAAAAAACCATTATTGATCAATAATTATAATACCACTGGCTGGTCATACGATGTTTGTGTTAAGAATGGTTATGCTTTCGTGGCTGATGCCTATTCCGGCTTGCAGATAATTGATGTTACCAATCCCAAAAACCTCCTCCTTACCGGCACCTGCTATACCTATGGCTGGGCATACGATGTTTTTGTTGAGGGCAGATATGCCTATCTGGCTGATTATCGACTGGGCTTGCAAATAATTGATGTGCAAAATCCCAAACAGCCTGTGATTGTGGGCACATGCCGTACAGATGGCACGGCTTATGGTATCTGGGTTTCAGGACAATATGCCTATCTGGCAGATGGGGTGAATGGATTAAAAATCATAGATGTATCAAATCCTAATAGCCCAAGGCTGATTAGTACCTATAATACAAAGGGCAAGGCTTATGATGTTCAGATAGTTGGTAAGTATGCCTTTGTGGCTGATGGTCAATATTCAGGCTTGCAGATAATTGATATCTCAAACCCGTCTTCCCCTAAGCTGGTTGGCTGTTGTACCACGCCATGTATTGCCAGCAAGATTTATGTCTCGGATGGATTCGTATACATGGCTGATGGACAGGGCAGCGGCTTGCAAATAATCAATGCCTCGGATGTAACCAATCCCATTATTGTGTCTAATTATAAAACACCGGGCAAAGCCTATGGGGTTTGTCTTTCCGGCAGAACTGCTTTTGTTGCGGATGGTTCGGGTGGGTTGCAGATAATTGATGTACTTCACCCATCAGAGGTACCAAAGGGTAAGATAACTACGGATTGCCATATTGCCAGCGATTACCTTATCCTTACCTCTCCAAATGGTAGTGAGTACCTTTCTGGCGGCAAGCAGTATGAGGTTAAATGGACAATTTCAGGGGCAGTATTACCATATACCATCTCGCTTTCCTATTCTACTGACAATGGTCGAACCTATCCATATAAAATTGCTACAGTAACAAGCAGCTCTTCTTATAAATGGTTAGTACCATCAATAGATTCGAATTCATTACGCATAAAGGTTGAATTAACAGATGGAAGGGGAGACTATAGCTATGATGAAAGCGATGTCAGCCTTAGCATCGATTCTACTGCCCCATTTGTTAGCGGTATTTTCCCGGCAAATAAGCTGTCTGGCGTAGCAATTGATACAGATATAGTCATAAACTTTAGCGAGGTTATGAACCATTCGAGTACAGAGGCTGCATTTGCTATTAACCCGAACCCAGGGATAAATGGGTATAAATGGAGCAATGATGGCAAGACATTAACCGTTGATTTGAAGAACCTTGGGTATAATACCCTGTATAATTGTGTGATAACGCCACAGGCAACAGACCTGTATGCTAAAAATCCCATGCTTCAGAAATATGAGTGGGCATTTTATACAGAAAAACAACTAACATCACTTCAATCTGTACTTCTTTTTCCAGGATCAGGGACATCATTGATTGGCGGAAATGAGTATGATATTACCTGGCAGGTGAGCGGGGGTTTGCCGCCGTATCTCATTGACCTCTATTATTCTACAGATGGCGGGAAGGTGTATCTGCCTATTACACAAGGAACAAATACAACCTCATGCCGGTGGAGGGTACCATGGGGAAATTTCAATGATGTTAAGCTCAAGGTAGTGGCTACGGACGCTGCTGGTGTTCAGATTGACAACACTAATAAGGATATACTCAAGATTGATTCAACACCGCCAATAGTGGTGAGTGCTTCGCCGCTAAATGGAGCAACAAATACCCCTGTTTCCTCAAGATTGGTGATTAACTTTAATGAGGAAATGTATACCTGTATCACCAAATCTGCCTTTAGTATTACCCCAAACCCGGGCATCCTCAACTATTCATGGGGCAATGGCACAACTACCCTGAATGTGGACATAAATACCCTTGCATACAATACCCAGTATGCCTGTACGGTTTCTACAGGGGCAAGTGATCGTGCCGGCAACAAGATGGCATCTGCCTATACATGGACATTCATGACCGAGCCAATGCCGATTGAACTCTGTGTAAAATTTGGGGAGATAAAAAAATGCCTTGCCGGTGGAAGTGATTGTGTCCTCAAATGGACAGCAACCGGTGGGGTGCCGGGGTATACTGCAAAATTGTATTATGGTACAGGAACAAGCTGGACATTGCTTGCTGATAACATAACAAGCCAGTCGTTCGTGTGGCGAGTGCCGTCAATTGATTCAAAACAGGTGCAGGTAAAGGTGGTTGTGTGTGATGCGTGTACAGCACAGACTGACATAAGCCCTGTCTTTGAGATTGACTCAACCTTGCCGAGCATACAGTCTGTCAGCCCGGCAAACAATATCAGCAGTGTTGATGCAGGTGCCGCTACGATAACTGTAATATTCAGCAAGGCAATGGATGTACAGCAAAGTCAGGGTGCGATTGTCATCAGCCCGAATCCGGGGAATACCAGATACAGCTGGGACAGTAGCAGCACTGTATTGAGTATTTTTGTGGACAAACTTCTGCCAAATACAGAGTATACCTGCATCATAACTACACAAGCAAAAGATGCCTGTAGCGGCAACCCATTACAAGAGGCATACAAATGGACATTCAAAACAAAGCAGGATATAGCCCAGCTAAAGGCAGCATTGGTTCAGCCAACTGGATTAATATGTATTGCCGGCGGAGCACAGTCATACATTGAATGGCAGACAGACGGCGGACTGTTGCCATGTCAGGCAAGTTTATACTACACCGTGGGTAATGGCATATGGACAACCATTAATAGCAATGCATCATCACCATACCGCTGGACAGTGCCCACCACAATAAACTCAAGTGCTGTGCAGATAAAGGTAGTGGTAAAGGATTCACTTGGGGTAACAGCTGATGCAGTAAGCCCTTGCTTTGAGGCAGACTCAATCCCGCCAACCATTACCAGCATCATACCAACAAGGGATGGCATTGACATCAGCCGCAACACATCAATAATCATCAACTTCAGTGAGGAGATGAATCCTGCTGAGACACAAGTTTCGTTTGTGATGGTATCAAACCCGGGGAGCATAACCTACAGCTGGAGCAATGGGACAAGCACCCTGATAATCAAGACAGCTGAACTTAGCTATGATACACGATATACCTGCATGATCACAACTGGCGCCAGGGATACCTGTGCCGGCAATCACTTAGCCAAGAACTATACATGGGAATTTGTTACCGAGAAGCAGGTATCACCACTCAAGGCACAGGTACTATTGCCCAATGGGGATAGCATCCCTGGCAGCAATGAGTGCTGGCAGGGTAATAGCCGGCATGATGTATACTGGAACATGTCTGGCGGTATCAGTCCGTATAAGTCAGTAGCCTTGAGCTACTGCATTGGCACAGCTACATACTTGATAGAAAATGGCAGCCTTGAGTCACCGTATTGCTGGAATATTGGTCGAATTGACTCCACGCAGGTAAGGATCAAGGTATCAGTGACAGATGCTGCAAACAATACTGTCAGCGACGAAAGCGATGCTGCCTTTGAGATAGACTCAAGCCCGCCAACCATACAATCAACCACACCTGCCAACAATATCACCAATGTTGATGCAGGTGTTGGCACCATAACCATAGTATTTAGCGAAGAGATGAATGCTCTGCAGAGCCAGGGCAGCTTTGTCATTGCCCCTGACCCGGGGATTACCAGATACAGCTGGAACAGCAACAACACTGTATTAAATATTGGCGTAAACAATTTTCTATCAAACACAGTGTATAGCTGTGTCATAACCACACAGGCAAAAGATACCTGTTCAGGCAACCAATTACAAGAGGCATACAAGTGGACATTCAAAACAAAGCAGAATATATCCCCATTAAAGGCAGCATTGGTTCAGCCAACTGGATTAATATGTATTGCCGTCGGGGCACAGTCATACATTGAATGGCAGACAGACGGCGGACTGTTACCATGTCAGGCAAGCTTATACTACACCGTGGGTAATGGTATATGGACAGCTATTAATAGTAATGCATCATCACCATACCGATGGACAGTACCCACCACAATAAACTCAAGTGCTGTGCAGATAAAGGTAGTG
>JAHIZN010000023.1 GCA_018814245.1 bacterium | reverse complement strand
CAAGGGCATAAACTGCATTCCATGGTTAGCCCCGGCATAGCCCTGACTCACCCTTACCCAACAGGTAGTATTCTCATCCCTTTTCCCTTCGCGATCCCAGTGGAATTGCACCTTTACCCTGCCAAACTCATCAAAGTATATTTTTTCCTTGGATGGTCCAACAACTGTAGCGGTTTGTGAACCCTTTACTGTTGGTCGAGGGGTTGTTCGTGGCGGTACAAAGGAAACATTCACAGGGATGCACTCAAAGTGATTATCATAATCTGTGCAGTCAGATTCTTGCGAACCCATATGATGAACACTAACTACAAGATAGGTTTTATTTATGTCTTTACGAGGATGCTGAACAAGTGTCATTTTTGCACCAGCGGCAAAGGAGTGGCAATTGCTGCTGCCAGAAAGCACAATTCTTTCAGTGTTCAATTCTTCGAGCCGTATCTTGGCTAACTTTTCTCCTACATCCTTAACATTATATTTACCGGGGTAATCATAAATCTCAAGTTCTGTATTCTGTTTGCTGCTTGCGGTAGTTATGAGCAGCATAGATGGCTTTTCATAATTAAAATCATTCAAAGAAGTCTTGCCAAAGCAAACAGCCTGCTGAAGACGACACTCAGAAACATGTTCTAAACCTGCAGGAAGGTCAGCACCAGTTGTTTCTCTATAGATCACCTCTTTAAGAGGAGCACAATCCGGATATGCAGAGAAAGAATCGCCAAACACTAACAGCTCTTTCCCGTTACCCGCATTATGCTGAAAAAAGTAAAATATTCCCTCTTCTTCAAGCAAACGGCAGATAAAATTAAAATCACTCTCTCTGTATTGCACACAATATTCTTGTTTGGGATATGTCTTCTGAGTCTTAAAACTATAATCATCGCCACCAAACCCAGCATCTTTTAATACCTTTTCCACAATCTCCCTGACAGACATTTTTTGGAATATTCTGCTTTGTTTGCGTAGAGAGAGAAGCCAGAATATAGGCATAATTTCAACAGTATACTCACCATATTTAGTGGTTGCTTTTATCAACGAAAATTCAGTAACCACCCCATAAAAATATTTATCTGAAGCATCTTGTGTAGACCGAATGGTTAATGTAGCTCGTTTATTGAGAACATCTTCAAGCTTAAGCTCTGAATCTGAAGAAATCAGAGTAATTGATAATGAAGTGCTTCGGGAGATACCTTCATTTACAGAAAATCCTGTCACTCGCATATCCTGACCAGCACAATCAAACCAGAACTTGGCTTCATTAGCAGGAATTTTTAATATGGATTCAATCATATCGACAATATTTATCATATCTTTGCTCCTTTTTTAAAAATTTGCCTTGTGTTCTAAAATACCTTAATCAAAAAGTACAAAAAAACATATTGTTTTTAACTTGCTAATCAAATAAATTGTATTCCATAATTACTTCGTATGTTGCATGCGAAGACCTTTTGGTTAAAATAAACAAAGACATCGTAAAGTAGCTACCCCCAGTCACACTATTCTGAACAAGCAATAATATATCATCAATACCATCATGATTAAAATCACCATATCCAATTATCTCTATCTCTTGTTCCACTCCATTCATATCATAATAGACAGCATTTAAATTATCGATTGATTTAACTGCTTTAATTTGATTAACTTCGCTCCATCTATCCCTCTTTTTTTGTGATAGCAATCTTTTTCTTTCTGTTGTAGAAGGAATACATGCCATTTCAGCCGGAAATATGTCAGGTGTTTTTTTATTTAATTTCATATATCTCAAAAAAGAAACAGAAGCAGATTTTGCATTAATAATCTCTTTAACAGCATGGGACATAGTTGCAAGTGCCATGTATGCATTTGCTTCATATGCTTTCTTAGGTTCAAATTTTTTTCGTTCTATCTCAAGAAACTGCTCACAAGTACAAACGCTTATGGATTGTGTAGTGTCACTTGGCGAGATGACTTCTATTTCCTGATACCATTTCATAGAAAGCAATTTTCTCAACTGATCTTTTGTGTTAATAGATGTAGCATTATCACTTCCTATCTTAAACAAAGAACTTTCATACCACTTAACCGGGTATTGAACAGCTTGTTTAGATATTGATACATCACTTTTTCGGACAAAACAACCTGATGATAGTGCAAAAATGAAAACTAAAATTAGCATGGGAATACAAACTGAATTTATAAAATTTTTTATAACAAATTTATTTTTCATTACTTTGTCTTACCTGAATTTTCTTTTATCTTGTTGTTAGTATCTGCCGTCAACAACAACTCTTTGACATATTCATTCCTTTCTGACTGAATGTTTTTCCGTCTGCAATCATCAGCCGCCTTTTTCCAATCTTTTGCTTTAATGGCACTATTAAAAGTGTTCCATTTATTCAAACTCCCTAAATTAAATATCATATCAAATAATGCCAATCTGACTTCTGTTGGATAGTAATCAAATTCTGGATAAGCTTCTTTTAATTTTTTTTCAAATTTTATAATATGATTATTCGTCAATGTATCAATTGAACTACCTTTTAAGTGAAGTTTCGTATATTTACGATAATAGAAAAGACCACGACTTTTTGATAGTTTTTTTACAATCTCATATTCTTCTTTAATTTGTTTTTCAGTCGCCCTATTATTGCCTTCATTGGTAAAAAAATCTAATTTTTGAGCTTCTTTCTGTGAGCTTATTAAATGTCCAACACCAACTGTAACATTGCCTTTTGAATCCAGATACATATAAGGAGCATTGCCTTCAAACTCTGCCAATTTTTTTCTTAACTTCATCTTTTCCTGTTCTGTAAACATTGGTTATATCCTCATATTAACATTAATAACCATTCACTCGCGTATCACCTGAGAATGAATTCCGTTAACGACAAATGTGGAAACACCCAAGGTCAAAGACCCTGAGGCAACCTTGTGGTTACCTGCTATCTCACAAATACAAATGTGGCGAAACAAAACTGCTACCCTACGACATTTGAATTTGTGGGTGAGACAGAGGGAGAAGGCAGGCACGGGGGCCTGCCCCTACAACATTGAATGCCCACCACCAGCCACCGCCAGATGGGGACAACTCCTAAAGACAAATGTCGTAAGGTACTCCGCTTCCCTCACAAAAACTCATAACTAAACCCACCCTCTTTGCTAACCCCCAGATTAATCCTGTTCAATTCTACACCCTGTGCCATGCGGGTAAGTATCCCTGATGATATTTCCGGCAGCAAGGTACTCTGAATGATCTGTTCGATATTTCTTGCACCTGTTTCTATCTGTGTACATTGTTCAACAATGGCTTGCATCACATCATCCCCATACTCAAGGGTTGTCTTGCAATTTCTTTCCATACGGCTTGCAAGTGCATTAAGCTTGAGTCTTACTATCTTTGACATAATTTCTGAAGAGATTGGGTAAAATGGTGCAACTGTAAGCCTGGCAAGCAGGGCTGGTTTTAATCTTTCACGAAGTATTGGTCTTATAACCTCCAGCATCTCTTCCATATCAGGCAGTTCTCCTGTACCACACATTTCTATCATTGCCTCTGATCCCAGATTGCTGGTCATTAGGATAACCGTGTTCTTGAAATCTATTTCCCTGCCTTCACCATCAGACAAATTTCCCTTATCAAAGACCTGATAAAACAGGTTCATTATATCCGGGTGTGCCTTTTCTATCTCATCAAGGAGGACAACAGAGTATGGCCGTTGCCGTACCGCTTCTGTAAGAATGCCGCCCTCTCCATATCCTACATATCCTGGGGGAGAGCCAATCAGTTTGGAGACCGTATGTTTTTCCATGTATTCAGACATATTGATTGTAACCGTAAATCGTTCACCGCCAAAAAGCATGTCTGCAAGGGCAAGCCCTGTTTCCGTCTTACCGGTGCCGCTTGGACCCACAAGGAGAAATACACCGATAGGAGCATCTGGATTGTTCAACCCTGCCTTTGATGCCCTGATGCCTTTGGTAATAGTGTTAATAGCATTATCCTGTCCGAGGATGCGTTTCATCAATTGCTCCTCAAGCCTCAGGACATTTTCTGCCTGATCCCGTACCATCTTGCCAGTAGGTATCCCTGTCCAATCCGAGACTATTGCAGCCACGACATCGCTATTTACCTCCATATACAGCAAGGGGTTGTTGCCCTGAATGGCTTTCAACTCATTTAATGCATTTTCAATCTGAGACAGGAGACTTGATTTATCAATAACAGGCTGGGTAATTTCCGGCTCAATCATAATATCCTCTCCAACCGTTTTTTCATCTGCAACAGCTGCTATTTCTTCCACTAAAGGCTTTTCTCCATCAATCTCCTTTTGCAGGGTTCTGATCTGTTCGATGAGCTTCAGCTCTTTTTGCCACTGTTGAGTAAGCAGGCTTAATTCATCCTGAACCTTAAGTTTTTCGTCTATAATCTGTTGAATGCTGCCATCATCAACCCCGGTACCACCCTCAATATCTCGTGTTCGTGCATTAAGCTCAATATCCAGATTTTCTATTCTACGGTTCAAATTATCCACTGGATGAGGCTTGCTGGAGAGGTTTATCTTTACCCGGGCTGCCGCTGTATCTATCAAGTCAACTGCCTTGTCAGGTAATTGCCGCCCAGAGATGAATCGATTTGATAATTGTACGGCAGCAACAACTGCTTCATCGAGAATCCTTACCTTGTGGGCAGTTTCATACTTTTCTTTTAAGCCTCGAAGCATGACTCTGGCAATTTCCTCTGACGGTTCATCTACCTTAACCAACTGAAACCTTCGGGCAAGGGCTGGATCTTTCTCAAAATACTTTTTGTATTCTGACCAGGTAGTAGCTGCTATAGTACGCAATTCACCCCTTGCCAGAGCTGGTTTAAGCAGATTGGCTGCATCCCCCTGGCCAGCAGTACCTCCAGCCCCGATAAGGGTATGTGCCTCATCTATAAACATGATAATTGGGGCTGCTGATTCCTTTACCTCTGCAATAACCGATTTCAGCCTGTTTTCAAACTCACCCTTAACCCCTGCTCCAGCCTGAAGGAGTCCAAGATCAAGCACATAAATCTCAACACCCGCAAGCACTGAAGGCACATCACCCTTAACTACCCGCAAAGCCAATCCTTCAACCACTGCGGTCTTTCCAACCCCTGCATCTCCGACCAGGATGGGATTATTCTTACGGCGTCTGGTAAGGATATCTATCATCTGCCTGATCTCATCATCGCGGCCAAATACAGGGTCTATCTCACCATCCTTGGCACGAGCTGTAAAATTAGTACAATATTGGGATAATGCCGTATCACCCTTCTTTTCAGCGGCAGCAACACCCTGAGCAAATCTGCCGGATACGGGTTTATCCTCCTGTGATCCGGCAACAATGTACATGAAATTCTTTCGCAATTCATCTTTATTTATAAGGGAAAGAATCTCCGGATATTCTGTGCTCAACCCCTGTTGAGATGCTAAGGTAGCCAACAGTACACCTGACCGAATCTCTCCATGCCCATATTCAATAGATGCGAGCATCCATGCCCGTTCTATTATTTCCATAAGTATAGGGGAAAAGGTTGGCCTGCCGGCATTGCCTGTACGAAATTTTTCCAGTGTATGCAGTAATGTCTCTTGAAAACTGCCAGTGTCAATCTCAAAATGACGCAATATGCACGGAATATCTCCATTCCCATCCTCAAGCAATTTCAAAAACATGTGCTCAAAGGTTACCTCATAGTGTGTTCTGGCAATACAAAATCCTGCTGAAGTCTCCATTGCCTTTGCACAATGAAAGTTCATCTTTTTCATCAATGCCTTGACATCCGTAGTAATCATAATCTGACCTCCTTGTCTTTATCTGCCATGGATGATAACACCCATGTTGTATACCCTAATCGGCTTGTACCCTGGGAGGAAATCTCAAGCTGCGGTATCTCCTCACCCTTGATAATAAACTTTACCTCAAACTCTAATCGATACGAAACATACATAGTTATTAACCACTGCAAGGTCTTAAACTGCTCAGTGTCCGGAAGAAAGCTTTCATATCTTGCCAGAGAAATAGGACCTATAATAACTCGAAACCTTCCTGAACGGTCAAGCACCTGATTGCCGAGTGAAAAATCTATTCCTAACCTGCTATTTTTCATCCCCAACTTGTTTTGATAATCCTCTGATATGCTCACCCATTGAGGCAAAAACTCATCTATCCTTACCGTTATTCCTCCGAAAAAGTCAGAAACAAGGGTACGCAACCCTGATGTAGAACGAACTCGCATACTGAGTATGCCGGCATATTTGATAAGTTGTACTATTGGCAATCCCGCAGCCTGAATAGACACATCCATATCCATACCAAATAGTGATAGTAGATGCTCTGAAATAGGATCATTGCCATTAGACTGAAAGGTAAGATAATACCGATATTTTTTCCATGCCCGATAATAAAGGGATATCAGCCTGTGATTAAATATATCAAGGAAATCCTTTAATGAACTTCTTTTTATATCAGAGGAAGAAGAGGAAGAAACTAATTCAGTAAAGTATACCGGTGTTGGAGCAACCGTACCATAAAGCCCCATAAAGGTGACAATTATCCGGTACATCTCGCTGTCCATTTCGATCCTTTTTATAGCCGATGATGGGAATCCGAGGGATATATCCGGCTGAAATCTTATCTGTTTTGCAGAAAGTTGTCCTGTTTCATTCACCCCTGTCGAAATATCTTCCAGCTTTTCCAACAATAATGTTGCCTGAAAAAAATCAAACTTATACCCTTGGTTCAACAGCCTATCTTTTACATGGTGCTCTGCTTGCCCACTACTGGTGGCCATTTAAGACTTTCCTCCATTCCCGTACATTTTACAGTCAATCGTGTAAAGGAATTAATAGATGAATATAATGATACAAACTCATTAAGTGTACAAGCAAAAAGCCGAACATCTCCTTCATCCTCAAAGTGTTTTTCGTCCAATGTGATAGAAATGTGCATACCTTTTACTGGTGCCCCATAAACCAATATCTGCTCCGAAGCAACACTTACATTGGTTATGCCGGCAATCTTGCGTTGATTTGCCTCTGTATTACCCATATTATATATTTCAAGAAGCTTTCGCAATGTCTTAACACTTGTTATGGAAACAAAATTTAAGGATAAATGTGAGATAAATTTCCATTCAAGCCCTTTTCCTAATTTAGGCCGTAGTGAAGGGGTCGGCTGTGTTATATTTGAAAACCTGACAAATCCCGGTATGTCTTGTGTAGGTCGGCAAATATCTCCAATACCAACCTTTTTGGCAAGATTTCCATTGGTACATAAAAGTTCTAATGATATATTACTGTTTGAAAGCGATGGCGGGAATGAGATACATGTATCCCATCCATCCCATGGTGATACTTCCCGAGTAAGGTGATAATAATTTTCATTATCTTCCCCTTCCTCATGCTGAAATGAATAAAATGGTTTGTATTCGCGCCTCTGACCCGTATCAATGGCAATCCCTTCTACAGAGGTTACAGAATAAATCTCAAAGTTTTGAGGATTCAGATGATCAGCAAGTACCCGATACTTAGATTTTGAGTGATCTAATTGTATTGGCTCTGCATCTTTGGGAAAAACATTTATCACAGGGGTACAATAAAGCCTGAAATTCTCTGCAGAAACCCTCAGTCCTGCAGGAACCTTACTATTTAATCTTATCTCTATCTCAAAGGATGAGGCTGTATTAATCAATGATAGTGCCTCCAGATTGTAAATATCAACGAAAAAGAACTTCTCAGGAAACACAAAATATTCCTCTAACAGCCTGTATCCTATAAATGAATACTCAGGATACAAAAGCACAGACTCATCCTCATCAAAGCCTACCATTTTTATCTTAGCCTTAGATGTTTGATCATTATCCCCATGAAGGAGTATTTCCTCTACCTGGCTGCTTAAAAGCCGATAGAGTGCATAAGTCTCAGCCCTTTCTCCACAAAGGTAGAGTCTTATTTTATCAAGACCCATATCTGTAATCTGTATCCCTTCTTCTATGACAAACCTTAAGGATATGGAATTATCCCCTCCACTATGCAGGATAGAGGCAGAAATGAGTGATACAGGGTAGAGCTTAACATTATAACATGTCTGGAATCTACACTGTATACCCTCAACAGGCTCAGAATCTACCATTACTCCACGACGAATGGTATTAGATTCACTTATTCTGCCTTTAATTGGAATAAATTCAAGGATTGATATTGATGGAATCGGACAGAGATAATGGGAATAAATAAGTGACAACAGTGCGTGGGTAATCTCAGGGAATTCATCATCTAATCTTTTATGAATACGCCCGGCAAGAAATGCAAAAGACTCCAGCAACCGTTCCACATGAGGATCTCTTGCCCGCGGGTCGTCAAGGTTAAGGTATTTTGCCTGTTCTGGATGAAATCTGGCAAACTCCTTCCCACCTTCAAGTAAATACCGATATTCCTCCTCATAGTATTCACTTATAGTGGTCATCTATTACACCCCCAGCAATTCTGTGCATAATTACCTGAAATAGTGGCAGGACATTTTGTGCAACAATAGTAAGTGTAGCTATCAGCAGAAAGCAAAAGCTGAAGGCTGATTGCTGAACGCTTATCAATTACTCAACGCTGGTTTTGCCTGTATTTGAGATGGTTGACAAAAACTGGATATTACCCTTCTCTCCTTCCACCTGAAGCTCAGCAGAAATTTTGAAGGTAGCCTCAAAAACCATTGAATCAGCATCTTGAAGATCGACCCTGACATTTCGCAATCTCGGCTCATATTTTTCAATGGTAGTCTTTATTGAACGACGAAGAAGTTCAATTGAATCAGGGTAAGCATTGTATACAACAGAAAGGTCAGGCAATCCATAATTTGATAGATGAGACACAGAACCATCCCTGGTATTTAATAATAAAACAAGATGTTTCTGGATTGATTGAATAATATCTATACTATCCCCTCTGTCCAACATTATTCGTTCAAAAAATCCACCCTTGTTCATCTGGGAATCCTCTTCATCATGATAAATCATCAAATTCACCTTGATAAATCAGGGTGCTATTCTCATTTCAGCCTTGTTAGCCAGTAGCAAGTGCAACGAGAAGAGGAGAGCACCTCTGGCAGGGAAAGAACCACAAAGGGTGTAAATATCGGTGGTGTCTCCTTTTTCTACATTATCCCCCTAACTCGGACAAGCCGAAACCAAAATGGATGTGTAGTAAATTACGGGAGATGTGAAATGCTCTTCATCCGCATTTTCTGCTGTGGACTTACTGGCATCGTGGCAATAAGTGCTCTGAGCACAGATCTAACAGATTCAGGTGTACGAAAAATCCTTGAGATATCCTCGTCCAGAACTACAACAACCTGTTCCTCCACTGCCTTTTTAGCAAAACGATTTGGTTTGGCTTTACTATAATCAAAGCAGTACTCTGAACGCAAATCGTCATCAACCGTAGTAGTTGAATTATGATTAATGGTTTTCTTCATAATCTCTCCTCTCAGCTTTAGTTGTAGGACGAGCACTGATGATGCGAACCAAGTCTGTGATTCTCTCGGTGAATGAAACTACCAGCAAATGTCCCATGACTGAATGACCAATAATAATCTCTCGAAATTCTTCAACAGAATGCTCTGTGTCATCGAAAATACATGCCAATGGGTCTTGAAAAACTGTACTTGCCTCGTCAAAACTAACACAGTGTTTTTTGATGTTGATTTCTGCTTTTGCTGCATCCCACTCAAAACGAATGCCCATCTGTACCCCTTTCTCGGTTTTTTGCCAGCTTGTCGATTCTTTGTAAGGCTAACAAGGTAACCACAAATGAGAAGAGCCCGATAATGGTTTATTTCTTAGAATTTACACACTTTGCGGTTCTTTCCCTGTATCTGTATTCTTTCTGCCTGAATAGTTATTGTTGCTTTCAACCTCTTGCGAATTGCCACAGGATATTGAGCAGTTACCAGCTTGAGATAGATTTTTATCTTTCTTTGTGAGTCAACGATTTAGGACTGTTTGATTATTCAACCATAAAAATAAAATGCGAAGTGCAGGATTTCACCCTACACTTCGCATTATCTGCTACTTATCCTTATCTTCCTTCAAGCCATGAATCACTAAATTCGACATTACCATCCAAATATGTCCATGTAATCTTTTCATATCGGAATTCAATATCTTCCCTATGCTTGTATGTTTCCTTTTCTTTATTGTCTACATCAGGCATCCATGGTTTGATAGCAACTATTCGTGCATTCTCTAATTTATGGGTAAAGTATTCTGTTTCCTGCCCACTAGCATCTATCATATACCAATGAATCAATACCTGTGGAATTTTTTTGCCGTTGCAAAGATATTGATACAATTTGGGGGTAGCCTTATCAAAATTTTTAGAAACAATAAGTGACTCATGCTTTCTTGTGCCTGCAGCCGTACCGTCCTTTATGTCTGAAGGCATATACACACGATGGTTAAACTCTAACACCTCTACTTGATTCTCTCTTCCCTTAACCTGAACAGAACCCGGGATGTCCCCTCCTAAATCCATATAGGCTGGTAATGACATAATTTTTTCCTCCTTAACTTAAAAATTTGAGGTCACTTTCGACCTTGCGTTCTCACAATCTTATTCTCTCATCACCCCCTTAATTGACTAAGCTAAATGGTTTGAGCTGTGCGGTTGCGGATAATTACATCAAAATCATTGGTGCTTTTGGTAGTCTCAGGCTTCAGCCTGCGTATAATAACGCAACCTAACAGGTTGCGACTACTTTTTATTGCTATATTCCTGTGGCTTAATGCAACAACCGCATAGGTCGAATTTGTTTCTGCCGTAGGGGCAGGCCCCTGTGCCTGCCCTGATATGTGGCAATCACATGGGCAGAGGGCAACCACGGGCAGACTGCGTGAAAACTCATGATTTGGGCATCAATGCTACGACAGATTAACGAGAAGAGAAAGAACCACAAAGGGTGTAAATTCTTAAGATGAACCCTCATCAAGCTCATCTTTACCTTATTATCGTTGAATTATTCTCCCTAAGATAT
>JAHIZN010000165.1 GCA_018814245.1 bacterium | reverse complement strand
TGTTACTGCATCAAAAAAAAGCCCACTTGTTCACAAGCATCCTCTGGTGAGCATAAAGTCAGTAGGGGCAGACCTATGTGTCTGCCCTGATAAGCCTGTTCACAAGCATCCTCTGGTGAGCATAAAGTCAGTAGGGGCAGACCTATGTGTCTGCCCTGATAAGCCTGTTCACAAGCATCCTCTGGTGAACATAAAGCAGGTAGTTATCAAGTGCCATCTATGGGATCTTATCTCCAAAAGACACCCATCTTCATATGGGATAGATACAATAACTGTTATCTCACCGAAGTTTTATTTCTCTCGTTCTAAGGATGGTATCTGGAATACCGAGGGCATCTTCAAGAAAGGCAAGCCCGAACACAAACCGCATAGCCCCCCTGAATTCTCCCTATTTGCTAAAGGCGGCAGGATAATCTTTCAGGATTGTCTGTATGGCACGACTACCAAGGATGCTACCTCTACAGTTTTATCCAAAATAAATGTAAGCTATACAGCCGGCAGGTTCAAAGCCAGAGCACTATCCGGCAGTATCCAGTCAGAATCCTTGTCACCGCTGCATTGTTCCGGGATTATCCATGCTGTATCCCCGGTGGATATGAGCTGGGATATAGGAATGAAAAAAGCCAACCTCTCAAGATATTCTCCGTATCTTAGTCTCCCATTTGGTCAGGTATTGGATGGGGATGTCTGCGTAAACCTCAAGGGAAGGGCAACATGTTTTGAAACATCAACAAATTCTGCCTGTGCAGGCACTGAAACACCAACAGGGACACAGACAAAGCTCCCTCCAACCTCACAAAATAGAAAAGAGATAAAGATTGGCAGATATACCATCTATGGACTATTCGGACAAATAGGTGTTCAGGATGGAAGGTTTCTGCTGAAAAATGCACAGCTTCCCTTTAATCAGATAAATGGTGTATTCAAATTAACCTCAACCGTAGGGGCGGGTTCCAAACCCACCCCGTTTGTGCTGCCCATAACTACCCTAAAGGTAGATAATCTAAGGGCTGTCCTGTGTGATACTGAGGTAAAAACTGCATTTGTTGTGTCAGATGTAAATAATCCTGAGACACTCATCCAGCTTGAAACCTCAAGATTCAATGCTTCAACCTTAAAATATCTGACAAATATTGTTGGGCTAAGGAATTATTTTTCAAGGCTCAAACTCAAAACAAGCCTGAAATTTAGCGGCAGGATAACCCCGTCTTGCAGCAAGGGGACATACTCTCTTGTTGACAGTGGGGACGACTCATCTAAGGGGGTAACTCCTCTTACGATTTCAGGCAGATTAAAAACAAACAATCTCCTTGGCAAAAGGCAATTTCTGGCAGAGGCAGGATTTGTCTTCAGGGATGATGCCTTTGACTCTATAGATATTGATATTGACAAGAAAACTAAGATACAGGGCAGGGTCTCTCTTTCATCCTCTTCGTCTGCGAGTCCTTCTGATCTTGTTATTGAATGTCATCAGGCAAAGATCTTCCCTTTGCTTGGATTAGCCGAAATCAAGGAAACAGCTGAGCTTAAGAATGGGAATATCTCCGGAAGGTTAAGGATACGGCCTGACAATTATGAGGGAAATCTTACCCTTGATACCTGCGGGACATTTCAGGGGGCAGTGTTAGCCCTTAAAGGTCAAACGGTTGCTGCAACCATTACTCAAACTCAGGGTGGCAGTGTTGTTGCCTCGTGCCAATGGTCACCATTCTTAAGGGTTGATGCCTCTGTCAGGGATTTCGTATGGAATCACTCTGGATATTCATTTGATGCCCTGTGGGATACGAATGAGCATGTAGGGGCGGGTTCTAAACCCGCCTCCTACGAACAGGCAGGAGATATGAAGATTAAAAATGTCGTCATCAATCATGCAGCCTATCCGCCATGGCATGGCCGATTAAGCTATGAGGGTCGATCGTTGCAGATTTATTCTCCCCAGTCCCAGAGCCTTTTGATAAATGGGAGAATACGCATGGATCAAGCTGATATAAATATCGGCTTTGCAGGACTAAGGCTGGATATCCTTCACCCTGCTCTGGATGGCACTGCAGACGGCAGGATACAGATAGCAGGCAATCCATTCAAACGGCTGACTATCTCAGGTGAGGGGATAGATATAATAGACAACAGCCTTCTTCGAGGAGGGAGCCCCTCTGTCAGCAGCCATGCAACTGCCAACTTCTCTATCACGAAAAGGAAGAATATTATCAGCATCTCTTCCCTTTCCCTTGTTCAGCCGCCTACCTCTGGCGGAGGGAGCCCCTCTGGCGGAGAGAGCCACTTTGGCGGAGAGAGCCTCTCTGTCGGAGGCAGGGCATATATTTCCGGCTTTGTAACTACATCAGATAGGGGCTTAAGCTCTGTAAATTTGAACACACGGATTACCAACCTGATCGTTGGTAGCGTTCGGGCAACAGCTACGGCTAAATATAGTGGGAAAATTAGCCCCAATAGTTTTCATGGCAACATTGTTCTTGCTAAGGGAGATATTGGGGGATTGAATATATCGTCCGGCAGGATAGAGATAAACAGCAAGAAAAATGGGAATACCTTTTCAGGCAATATCTGTGTAGGTGATAAGGGCATGTTTGCCTGCTCTGGAGAATTGAATGGCAATTCCATTACAGGTGGATTCACACTCAATGGCATGAATTTTAATGAATTACCGTGGGATTACTTCAAGGAATGGCATGGCAGTGCTGTTTTGCAGGGAAAGATTGAAGGGCAGATGCAAAAGCCATGCCTTTCGGCTAAATTTACCTCATCAAACCTGAATATAAGCGGTGGGGATGTGAAAAATCTTAGCGGAAGCCTTTATTATGCCTCACGACTTTTATTGGTGGATGCTAATTTTGATAATGAACTGTTCTTCTCCGGGATGCTCGGTGAAGAAACTAAGGCAAGAATAAAGATAGAAAAGGGTAGATTATCTCTCTTGAGCAGGGTATTGAAATTGCCGCCAGTAAGGCTTAATGGGTTGATAAATGGTGAATTAAGTCTTACCGGAAAGATGGATAACCCTTGTATTGAGGGAGATGTGACTGTAAAGGGATTTGAAAGCCATGGGGTATCTGCAGATCTGATTAAGGTTAAGGTTAATATTAAGGATAAGGTATTTTCAACCTCGCAGTTGTATTGTCAGCAGGATGAGAATAATCAATTAGTCATTAACAAATGTATGGTTGAACTTGTTCCTGATGGGCGAATCAGCTTTGAGGCAATGGCAAACTCATTTCAAGTAGCAAACATAACCCTTTCAGGCACAATATCATGTAACGGAAATGTTACTGTAGGTAAAAGTGCGAATGTTTTGGTTAATACCAGCAATATTGTAGTTAATGATTCCTATGACCTGAAAAACCTTGCAGTCTTAGTCAAGCTTTTGAATGATGAGTCCATTGAATTTATTCAACAGCCGGCAGAGAACAGCATCATGGGTAAAATAAGATTTGCTTCTAAGGATAAGGTGGTTATTGATGGTTTTAGTTTGCTTCGTCAGGGAAGAAAGATATTAGAAATCACTGGCTGGGTAAACCTTGCGACAAAAAAGATAGATGTAGGGATAATCATGGATAAGGCTGATTTGGCATTACTTTCGCTTTATATTCCCACAATCAAAAAGGCAAAGGGTGTAGTTAATGGTGGATTGCATTTCGGCGGCTTGATGAATGACCCTGAAATAGACGGCTCCCTGAAATTTTCAGGTGCACTCAACACCTATCCTTTTGCAGCAAGGGTAAGAGACATGGATGGTGCTATCCATATTGTCAATAATTCTATTATCATTCAAAACCTTAGTGCAAATATTGGCAAGGGTAGATTAATTGCTGCAAGTGAGGGTGCATTTACACTATCTGATATGAACATCTCTATCCTGACACAAGGTTACCCGATCCCTATCCTTGTCCCTGAATTTATCGAAAGTCATGGACGATATGGTGGCTTTGAACTGAATGCAAATATAAGCGGAGCCATCTCATCCCCACTTATCACAGGACAGATTGCCTTTAGTAATACAGATTTTACCTATCCGCCAAAGAAAACAAAGACCACTCCTGTTAGTTTTTTCGATAAAATGAGATGGGATGTAATGATTATCGGCAAGGATAATATCCGATACTACAACGATTATGCCCGTATTTGCCTGAAAAAGAATGCCTGGCTAAGGGTTGTAAAGGATGATGAACAATTCAATGTTACTGGCAAGATATTTGCCAGAGAAGGCGGGCCAATTGATTATCTTGGAACAGAGTTTATCTTAAAAGAGGGCTGTTTAGAGTTCAGAGAGGGCAATGAACTCAGTCCATATCTGTCTGCTGCGGCATGGGCAAGGGTGGATAAGAGAAAGATAATCCTTATCCATCAAGGATATCTGTGTAAAACAGAATTCGTGCTAAGTGCAACCGGCTACCCTCCATTAACCCAGGAAGAGATAATCAGGCTGCTGATTAGTCGGGGTGGAGAATACGCAACACTAAATCAAGACGACCTGCAAACGCTCTTTTCTGTTGCCGGGGGGCAGATACTTGGCAAGAAGATACCAGATACCATTCTGGTCCCCATTGAGCGAAGGATCAGCCGACTGTTACGAATTGACCTTGAGGTAAAGACCCCGGCAATAGAAAAGATGTTAGAACAAGCCATTTTTGCAGAAGGCACATCTACGGCATCGTCTGTATTTGCCAAAACAAGTATCAAGATAGGCAAGTTTATCCATGAGAATTTATACATCAGCTACAAGGGTGTCCTGAATCCTGTAATAAACGAAGAGGAGGCAGCTATCCAATCCAGCAGGATGAGGCTTGAGAATGAGATAGGATTGGAATACTATCTGTCTCGTAATACTACTATCAAGTATAAATTTATCCCACGGTATAACCAGTCAAAGGCTGAATATGAGGTGAGCATGGAAAGGGGATTGAGGTTTTGAGGATGCGTGATAGAGACGATAATTTGTAATCCTTTGCATTCTTTGTGTAAAATCTTTGCGTTCTTTGCGTGAGATCTTTGAAGATATGTCAACTTAATTAATGGTTTGCGTAATAGTTCCCAAAAAAATTAACTTGACAATCAAAACGATTTAATATATTATTTAATATAAGATGAAAATTATTGTAGTTATGCCTGCTTATAATGCAGAAAAAACAGTAGAAAAGACATATCGTGATATTCCGCAAGGGGTTGTAGATGAAGTTATCTTGGTGGATGACAATAGCCATGATAATACAGTTAAGGTGGCAAGAGAGCTTGGCCTTATCGTTATTGAACATCTACAAAACAGGGGATATGGCGGAAATCAAAAAACCTGCTACAAAGAGGCACTCAGTCGAGGGGCAGATGTGGTAGTGATGATCCATCCTGATTATCAATATGATAGTCGATTAACCCCAAAACTTATTGAACCCATTCTGAAGGGAATAGCAGATATTGTTATTGGCTCCCGAATAAGAACACGGCAAGATGCCCTGTCTGGCGGTATGCCATTTTATAAATATTTGGGAAATAGGTTTCTGACACTGATAGAAAATATTGTCATGGGACAAAACCTTTCTGAATTTCATACAGGCTTTCGGGCGTACAGTCGAAGGTTTTTAGAAACAATTCCATTCGAACATAATTCAGAGGATTTTGTATTTGACACAGAGGTATTGGTTCAAGCTGTAGTCTTTGGATTTAAGATTGCAGAAATCCCAGTGCCTACCAGATATTTTCCTGAAGCATCGAGTATCAACTTCAGGAGAAGTGTTACCTATGGAATAGCTACCCTGTGGACATTGGTAAAATATATTCTCCACAAAGCAGGATTGGTAAAATGGAAGATATTTACAAGGTGCGGGAAAAATGAGTGAAACAGATACCTTAATTCGATTAGTATTGGCTACCCTGTTTGGCGGGCTGGTAGGCATGGAACGGCAAATCCATCACAAACCAGCAGGATTACGCACCCATATCCTTGTGTGTATCGGTGCATGTATGTGTATGATTATTGGGCTTTCCCTTAATAAAGAATTTGGCAATGGGATTGATCCGGCACGAATTGCTGCTCAGGTTGTTTCAGGGATAGGGTTTCTGGGAGCCGGTACTATTATGGTTTCAAAGGCAAGCGTCAAAGGACTGACAATCGCAGCAAGTATCTGGGCAACTTCTGCCAGACTGTGTGAAAACTCATGATTTGGGCATCAATGCTGCGACAGATTAACGAGAAGAGAAAGAGCCACAAAGGGTGTAAATTCTTAAGATGAACCCTCATCAATCGCATCTTTACCTTATTATCGTTGAATTATTCTCCCTAAGATATTTACACCCTTTGTGGCTCTTTCCCTATAGCGAGATTGACACGACAGATTGTGCTGCAACAGATTGTAGAGACAGAGGGCAGGAACGAGGGGACTTGCCCAATTATCGTGAACTTGAGTTTTCACACAGTCTGCTGCACTCGGACTTGCGATTGGCAATGGAATGTTTTTTGCAGCATCAGTGGCAGCTGTACTTATGGTTATGGTCTTGCTTATATTTGAATTTGTTGAAGAGAAATTTAACTTAAAGGCATCTGACGAAAATGAATAAAACAACACTCCCACCAAAGGGTTTATTCTTAAATATCAAAACCACAGCAGAAACAATAAACATTTTGCACAAACACTTTGCACCTATTGTCCAAGGTATAGAATCTATTCCTATCCTTGAGGCTAATAACAGGGTTTTGGCTCAGGATGTTTACTCCCAGGAGGATATCCCGAATTTTAACCGCTCAACGATGGATGGCTATAGTCTTAATGCCAGAGATACCTTTGGTGCCTCAGCCAACATGCCTGCATACCTGAATATTGCAGGTGATGTCCTTATGGGAGAGGCAACATCCTTAAGTCTCAAATCTGGTGAAGCAGCAAGGATTCCTACCGGCGGCATGTTGCCGGAGAATGCCAATGCTGTGGTAATGATTGAACATACTCATGAGATTGACAGTAAAACATTAGAGGTTCAAAAGCCGGTAGGTATATGGGAAAATACGGTTCGTATCGGACAAGATATTAAAAAACAAGGCATACTTTTTGCAAAAGGCAGACTCTTGCGAGCATATGAGATTGGGGCATTGGCGGCTATTGGCCAAACAAGGGCAGATGTTTACCAAAGATTGAAAGTGGGAATAATATCCACTGGGGATGAAATTGTGCCGGCACATGCCTTGCCAAATATAGGTCAGGTAAGGGATATAAACTCCTTTATTATTGGCTCTAAACTATTGGAGCTTGGGGCTGTACCTGAATTCTATGGAATTGTTCAGGACAAGGCTGATCTGATCCATGATGCTGTCCTTGCATGTGTTGAGCAAAATGATGTGGTGCTCATCTGCGGCGGCAGTTCTGTTGGGACAAGAGATTTTGTGGTTGATACCCTTTCATCCATGGGAGAGGTATTGGTTCATGGCGTGGCAATGAGACCGGGCAAACCAACTATTGTCGCACAAATTGACGGCAAACCTGTTATTGGATTGCCTGGACACCCTGCCTCAACTACAATAGTGTTTCTTATTCTGGTTCAACCATTGCTTGCCCATCTTCAAAACACAACCCTATCCCAAGGGTATCTATCCGCTGTAACATCCCGTAATATTCCTTCTCATCCAGGAAGAGAGGATTATGTTCGGGTAAAAATAAAAAGTATTCAATCAAATGCAAAATGTATGATGCAGGATGCAGGATTGCAAATACTAAACAAAGAATTTGAAATCGCAACTCCCATATTCTCACCAGATACAAAATATCTGGCTGAGCCTGTCTTTGGACCATCAGGGCTTATCCATCCTATATTTGAGGCAAATGGTTTGATCAAAATACCCATTGACTGTGAGGGTCTCAATAAAGGCGAAGAAACAAGGGTTATGCTTATATAGGCTGCTGCCTCCCCTGTCTCTGCCCCACCAATAAGCGACCACAAGAGGAGAGCACCTCTGGCAGGTCGCAGTTACAAAGATTCCCACACACAACAATCGATCACATCGTAGCTGCAGGGCTTGTCCCTGCCTTAATCATGTTTTATGCCTGAATAGTTACAATATGTGTAGGGACAGTGTGACAGGGGTACTATTCCCTTGTCTCTGTTCGTGTAAGTGTACAATCGCTGTAACTGCTGATCATTGCCACTGAAACTCCGACATAAGAATGAGTCTCTATTCCTGTTAAGACATCACCTCGTAATT
>JAHIZN010000164.1 GCA_018814245.1 bacterium | reverse complement strand
TTTACAGAGAAAGAATCGCAAAGGGTGTAACTTCATAGATACAACCATGTTCCCTATAGTTTAACACCCTTTGCGATTCTTTCTCTTTTTGTTGCAATAGCTATTAGCTGACAAGCTCCCAAATTGCTAACTTAAATTGAAGAAAATTATGATTCTGTCTGAAGCAGCACAGCAAGTCAAAAGGAGAAAATATGAAGTGGGCGAAACAAATTTTCTAATATATTTGACAATTGATGACAGAATTAGGCATTATCACTTTAGCATAAAGGGAAAAGTAACAGGGTTTGTCGCTCAATATGAAGCTTTCATCGTTGGCAAGTGGTATCCTATTATTAGATATGATACTGCTCATGGTTTTACGCATCTTGACAGAATGCATTCAAACGGTTCAGTAGAGAAAATACCTCTTCCTTATTGGGACTATAATGAAGCATTACTATTTGCACAAGATGATATTAAGTCAAACTGGGAATGGTATCGAGAAAGATATGAAAAGGAGATAAGAGGATGAGCAAGAAAGAACTTTTTGAAAAAAATTTAGTGCTGACTACAGAATTCAGCAGGTATGTTTTAGAGCATCCTGAAGTTGCAGAGCAAATACCTAAGGATGCAGTAGTTGTGATTTTGCCTGAATATGATCAAGAAATAGCAGGAGAAAACCTTAAAGTTGCAGAGGCAAGGAGAGAGAAAAATCAACCGATGATTCTTGTAAGGGTTAAAAGGCTTGCTCCACCAAGAAAGTCCAGATTAATTAGACCCATAGTAGAGATGGTGCCTGCTTAAAAAAAGAGATAGTTGACAAAAGAGGAAGCTGTTGCTGAATTTCAAAGAATAGCGTGGTTGTAATAATGGGTCAATGGTTTGTGGTATGTTGATAATTGCTCAATATCCTGTGGCAATTCGCAGGAGATTGAAAGCAACAGTAACTATTCAGGCAGCAAGAATACAGATACAGAGAAAGAGCCACAAATGGTGTAAATTCTAAGAAATAAACCATTATCAAGCTCTTCTCATTTGTGGTTACCTTGTTATCGTTATTGTTCGCAATTCTTAGGGGATAAGGAGATAATGGACAAAAGGGAGACGCTACGGATATTTACACCCTTTGTGGCTCTTTCCCTTTTTCGCTCACAATTGCGAAAGTAGAGACGCAAAATTTTGCGTCTCTACAGCATGGTAATCTTCGTAGCTTGCAAAATCCACAGGTTATTGAGCAGTTATGTATGCTGCAAGTTTTTTTTTCTCTAATCCCAATATCAGCCTTATCGGTAGGACAGCAGAGCAAATTACAATGCCTTTACACTAATCACTGCATAAGTTGCCATTGCATGATTAGTACCAATAATACCCAGCTCTTTAACTGTGGTTGCCTTGATGCTGACCATTTCTGTTTGCACAAGTCAAAAAAAAATTCCTAAAGTTTTGAACATTTTTTGCCGATAATAATATTGAAGTTAATAAAATGTAGTTTTCCCCTCCCAGTTTCTACATCTGTTAACTTCTGAGGTGTCAATTTAGTTTAGGCTTAATTGACACCTTTTTTTTATTTGTGTTAATTGCAACTATTTCAGGATTACTTCAGATGTGTAAGGTAGATGGTAAAGAAAATTGTAATCGTTCAAGCTATAACATTAAAAGTGTAAGAAGGGGGATATGGAGATATGACATGAGATATGGGGATAATAATATAATCAATGCCTTAAAATCGAAGAGAAGATTACAGGGTTATCATTCCTAAGGTGATAAGTTGTATTATCCTCATATTTTTCTAATCCCTATATCTCCTTATCTCCTCCATAATCCCCCACATCTCCTTTTCTTACACTACCTGAACGGTTACGGAAAATTACTGCAATTACTCCAGCCTATTCCCATACAATTGCTCAGCAATTGCCACAGCCTTAAGCATCCCCTTTGCCTTATTTACTGTCTCCTCATATTCCTTTTCTGGTTGAGAATCAGCAACAATCCCTGCACCTGCCTGAACATAAACCTTTTCCCCATATGCTACCATTGTTCGAATAGTAATGCAGGTATCCATGTTTCCTGAAAAGCCGAAATATCCAATGCAGCCGGCGTATGGTCCCCTTTTGGATGTTTCAAGCTCATCAATTATCTCCATGGCTCGCACCTTTGGGGCACCTGTAACCGTTCCTGCAGGAAAACAGGCTCGCAAGGCATCAAGATAATTTTTATCCTGCATCAGTTTTCCCTTTACTGAGGTAACCATATGCATCACATGAGAGTATTTCTCGATAATCTCAAACTCAGGCAGGGTAATGCTGTTGTATTCACAGACCCGTCCGACATCATTTCTCCCAAGGTCAACCAGCATAATATGTTCTGCCAGCTCCTTTGGGTCAGATAAAAGGTCTTTTTCGTAAGCCTCATCCTCTTGCTTGGTTTTACCTCTTGGTCTTGTACCAGCAATGGGTCTTGTTTCAACTACCCCATCATCCACTCTTACCAAAAGTTCAGGCGATGACCCAATCAGAGACAACTTGCCAAATTTAAGCAAAAACATATACGGGGATGGATTTACCCATCGCAAGGCTCGATACAGGCTTAAGGCATCAGCCCTGACAGGTGATTGAAACCTCTGGGAAAGCACTACCTGAAATATGTCTCCGGATGCAATATATTCCTTTGCCTTTAATGCATTACTTTCAAACTCTGATTTGGTGATATTGGACTGGATGTCTATCTCCGGGACAATATCAGTTACAGGGAATATTTCATTCCTGACAGGCAGGGGTTGTTTTAATCTCTCAATTATCCCTGTTATCTTATTTATTGCCTCATAATAGGCTTTCTCAATATCATCATCATTTTTTAACCAGACAT
This sequence comes from bacterium, assembly GCA_018814245.1. Classification (GTDB taxonomy): domain Bacteria; phylum UBA9089; class CG2-30-40-21; order CG2-30-40-21; family CG2-30-40-21; genus CG2-30-40-21. Next base: position 17,593 of record JAHIZN010000164.1, on the reverse strand, counting down.
TGGCAACAACCTTAATAGTATGCCTCACATGGTCAAAAACAAGTATTGTATCAGTAATTACAAACAACACATCCGGCAGGTTAATTGAATCTGGATTTGTATCTGGAATATTTTCAATGCAGCGGACATAATCATACCCTATATATCCCACAGCACCACCAAAAAACCTTGGAAGCTCCGGAAGCCTTGCAGACTGAAATTCATTCATAAATCCTAATAAATGCACTAAGGGATCAACACCCTCGAACCTTTCAACTACCCCAGCCCTGCTAATCTCTGCCACATCGCCCTTACCTTGAAATATAATAAACGGATTACTTCCAAGAAAGGAATATCTCCCTATGCTCTCCCCGCCCTCAACACTCTCTAATAGGTAGGAATACTCTGTATTCATGGCTATCTTCTGAAAGGCAGAGACAGGTGTTTCCATATCAGCCAAGATTTCCCTGTACACAGGGATAAGATTTGCACCTTCTTTTGCTTTTTGCTTGAAATCCTGACAATCCATCATTTTATTCTTCCCCTTTATTTATGCCTTTCCAGAAGATTTTTCATATCCTTTGAAGCAGACCTTGTTACCAGTCCGCCAACAAATATAAGGACTGAAAACTGCCAGCATTCATCGCTGCCCACAATCAGTCCTGCCTTGACATCTTCTTCCCTTTCTAATCGATCAGCATGGTGTTTTACTGCTTTATCTATGCAGCCCTCAAAAACATCAATGGCATTTATCTCATTATTATACTTTAATGAGGGGAATGATATGCCCCTTAATAAAAGGAATGTCCTGATGGTATCCTTGTCAACACAAAGGTTCTCTTCAAAGCCAAACCCTTCAAAAAATGGGTGATTTGGCGGCATAAGCAGAGACGGCTCATGCACAGAAACATGTCCTTTGCGAACAACCGTATCCCCTGGATTTACTATAGACTCACACAGCAAGGTATAAGGCACATCTGTCACCTTGAATGTTTGCAACGGGCTTATCCGATACCTGATTATCTCTGTCTCTTTAACTGCTTTTCCCCACATCTGTTCTAACTCCATGTTTTTCCTCCTTTTATCATCATCTTTAAATGCGAGTTTTCACAAAACAACCTATCCGATTTGCTGACTCCTGAGATTTCATGGCTTCCTCTTGTGTGTAATAAGTAGGCCAATGAACAGGATAGCGTGTATCGATATAAAAATCAGTCAGGAAATCACATTCTTCCTGGAATTTTGAAAATGAATCGTCATGTTCCTGACAAATTCTAAGTAACTCAGATAACTCATGTATTTTTTTGAAAGGGAGTTCATAAGCCACAATATAAGCCTTAAGATACTTTTCAGCTGATTGCTGAAAGTGAAAGCATATTTGTGCATAAAAGGTGTTACCTTCATCATCTAAATTTCTTAAGGCAAACCCAAAATCTTCATCTGCTTTATTCAGCCATTCCTGAATAAGTGTTTTATCCACCATAAAGCACAACCCCTTCTTTTAAGATAGCTTTTAGGAATGGGTCTCCAAGTTTCACCCTTGTATCAAACTCTTCGGGCTGGTAAATCAGAAAATCAATAGCAATCTCTTTCTTAATCAATTTTCTAAGTTCTCTTGCTCTCTCTCGCCCCAAATATGGTGTTTCCTTCTTAATAATCAAAAGATCTAAATCACTGTCCTGACTAAAATCTCCCCTCGCAGCACTCCCAAAAAGGATTATCCGCTCTGGCTTATATTTATCTATAATCTGACTCTTAATATTTTCAATCTGTTTTTCTAAGAACTCATTTTTATCCATAATAACCAACCGATTGCATTTCCCCTCACCTTGTGGACACAATGTCATAATCGTTTTAATGACCCATTACATTTTAATCCCCTATCCCTGCCTGCAATACCCTCAAAAAGGCATCAACTATCTCAGGATCAAACTCTTTACCTCGGCATTTCTTTAATTCTTCAATTGCCTCTTCCTTAGATAAGGCTTCGCGGTAAGGGCGTTTGGTAAGCATTGCGTGATATGCCTCAACAACCTCGATAACCAATGCCTCAATCGCAATCTCTCCACCCAGCAACCCATCAGGATACCCTTTTCCATCTATCCTTTCATGGTGCTGAAGGATGATATTTTTTACATTCCATGGGAGATTTAATTTTTCAATAATACTCTTTCCCATCAAAGGGTGTTTCCGAATAAGTTCAAGCTCATCAGGGGTTAATTTACCCTTTTTCAAGAGTATCTCTTCCGGGATATTAACCTTGCCAATATCATGAAGGAGTGCCCCCATACGAATGCCCTCTATCTGGTCAGCAGAGAGTCCAAGACTCTTTGATGTTTGAACACAATGCGTTACCATATCCTTGGTATGCTCATTCCCATACCCATCCCTTTCATCTATTGCCTCACTCAATGTCTCAGCCGTGTTAAATATCTCATTCCGTGCAACATCAAACAATCTGGCGTTTTCAATAGCAATGGTAGCCTGCGTGGCAAATGTAGCCAATAATTCTATCTCCTCAGCAGCATATCTATGGGTTTCTGAAGAATAAACCGTGATTATGCCCAGCACCTCATCCTTGACCATCAAGGGCACAGACAAAAGGGATGCAAGACCCTCTTTTATAGCATGCTCCTTGCATTTTATCCTTGGATCTGTTTTAATATCCTCAATCACCACGGGTTCTTTGGTTACCACCATATGACTCACAATACCCTTATCCATGACTAATCCCTCTTTGCTGCAGTACTCCTTAGAGAGCCCGCACGAGGCTGTGATTGTTGCTTCCTTGGTATCAGCCAGAAATTGCAATGAACAAAGTCTGGTAGGCATCATTTTGCTGATAGATTGAACAATCAAATCCAATACTTGTTGCAGCCCAAGTGTAGAAATAATAGCCTGTCCAACCTTATGGAAGCTGTCAAGCTGCCCAACCTTTTGTTCTACAGCCTGATAAAGCAGGGATTCTTCGATGGCAATAGAGGCTTGTGCACCTATGGTTGTGAAGAATTCCAGATCCTCGTCGGTAAAATCATGGTCGCTAATTCGATTAAGATTAAATACACCAATCAGCTCCCCTCTGGATTCAAGGGGAATACATATTAATGAAGATATTTCTTCCTGTTTCAGAATATCAGACAGGGTATCTTCTGAATCTTTCCTGACGAGCAAAGGAGATTTCTCTGCACCCACTATTGCCGAGATGCTTTCTCCCATCCTTCTTTTTGTCCCGATGACCATTTTGCCGCCTGTTCCATAGACTACCCTTGTCTTTAGCCTGCCTGTTGCTGCCTCTACCATGGATATTATCCCGCCGTCAGCATCAAGAACATTCATAGCAGTATAAAGAATTGCGTTAAGAAGTTTTTCCATATCAAGGGTAGAGGTGATAAACTTACCAATTGTAGACATAGTAGACAATTCAGCCACCTTACTGGACAATTGATACCTTTCTGTACATAACGAGGCAATGGTATTGGCAATAGAGATAAGCAGCTCGCCAGCCATGTAAACCTTATTTTCCGGAAATATCCGTATCCCTTCAGCTGCCCTGCTTAAATCTGTAACATCAATGCCAATCTCCTGTGCCATTTTTTCAATCTTTTCCTTGGAAACAGTAGTAAATACCTGTGTTCCTTCAATCACAATTGCCCCAAGGTGAAAATTACGGCTAATTATTGGGGCAGAAAAATGACCCAATCCTGCCTCACAGAATAATATCTTTGATACCTGATTGACAGCCGTGGCATCAACCACCCGCTTAATAAACTCACGACAACTTATCCTGCCTACCTCTGTCTCACGAATAGCCTGACAGAAAGAGGAAAGACCACTTGGCTTGGTCAGGATATTCCCATTGGCATCTACAATTATAACAGGAATATCCAGGGCAGAAGCAAACTTATCCTGAAGCTCCTGAAGCACTGATACCTCTACCAGCTCAGACAGGCTCCTTCCCCCAAACCCCAGCTCCTTTCTTTTTGCCCTCATCACATCCAGCCAATAGGACACCTTCTTGGGAATGGTGAAGAAAAATGTTGAACCATTGCCAACCTCACTCTCAACCCATATCTTGCCCTCATGTGCCTCAACCAGCCCCTGAACAATATACAAACCAAGCCCACTCCCACGGATCCTTTCATGTGGAGCTACATGAGGAACCTGATAGAACTCATTAAATATCTTATCTATGTGTTCGTTAGGAATTCCTACACCTGTATCCTGCACACCCACTATTATCCTATCCCCATCCTCTTTTGCGGTTATGGTTATCTTTCCCGGGGAAGAGGTAAATTTAATCCCATTAGTCAAAAGATTTATCAATACCTGTTTTATTCTTTGATTGTCAACAATTACCTCAGGCAGGTCATCCGGAATATGAACATCTATAGCAATCTTATACTCATCAGTTAACCCCTGAACAAGAGAGACTGACTCACTGATTAAGCTTGACAGGTTATGCACCCCAAGATCAAGACTGAGATTGGCTGTAAGCATTGCTGAACGATCAAGCAGATTATTGGTAAGTGTGTCCAACTGAAGTATGCCCTTATGTATAATATGCATAAACTGCTCTACAGAAGGCGGAATATCCCCCAGTGATTTCTTCAGGATAAGCTCTGTTGCTCCTTTTATGGCTGTTAAAGGATTCTTCAGCTCATGAACCACCATATGGATAAGTTTTTCTTTGTTCAATGCATCATTATCGTTCATCTTGTGATCTCCTTGCTATTTTCTACCGATATTCTGTTCCTACGGAATGTAATCGGTCAGTGATCAGTGGTAGTCGCAGGCTTTAGCCTGCGTAAAATAACGCAACCTAAAGGGGTAGCACCCCTGGCAGTTGCGACTACCAATTCCCACTGATAACTGACCCATTCTATGGAACAATTCCTCTCGCCTGCCTTCTTCCTCCTATCCTCCTATCAACTACCATGCGAGAAGTCTCCACAAAAATAAATGAGCCTTTCTGAATGTAGGCAGCTTTGACTTGCCCCATTTTCTTTCGTATTCATGACTGGCAACATCCATTACCCTGCTTCCCATCTTCAAGCATCTTATAACCATTTCATGTTCTACATCAAAGTCATTTGCCCTTAGTTTTAAGCTAAAGAACACATCCCTCTTGATTGCCCTAAAGCCATTCAATACATCAGTTAGTTGAGTTTTATACCTCAGATTTATTATCAGGGTGATCAAACCACCGCCAACCATTCTGAGATAGTTAAAGATATTGCCGTGGAATTCATCGCTTCCGCCCATCATCCTTGAGGCAACAACCATATCTGCCTGTCCGGATGTTATCTGCTGAACCAATTTTGGGATGTCAGATGGTTCATGGGAGCCATCTGCATCTATAAAAACAAGGATATTGCCACTTGCATATTCTGCCCCTATCTTATAGGCAGCACCCTTGCCCTTGCCATTATCCATGATCACACTTGCCCCAGCTTGTCTTGCAAGCTCTATTGTTTTATCTTTCGAGTGTCCGTCTACAACCAGAACCTCATCTGCATAAGGCTTAACCTGTTCAACAACCCTTGCTATGCCGCCTTCCTCATCCTTTGCCGCAATAATTACTGTCACCTTCTCAGTACTCACATTTTTGCTCCCTTTAAGAGAAGATGTCGGACTGGTCGGACTGGTCAGACTCCCTGTAATGAGCAAAGATCCTGCCATATTCCTTACCCCGCAAACCCTTTCCATGAACTCACCCAGCAGGCAAACAGCCCCCACCAAGCCATCAGGTACAACCGGGTGCAGAAAATCAAACGGTACAACCATGGGATCACAAAAACCTGTCTCTCTTAATTGTTTCCGTATCCTCCAGCCAAAGAATGCTGTCTCATCAGGGGATTCGCCAACCAGACGACCCAGGAATTTGATGTTTTTAATGAGCATATTCTGCGGGTTAAGCATATTTGGCTCAGTAAAAGCAAACCTTCCATGAGGGATTAGCACTCGTTTTATCTCTTGCAGAGCAAGTGGCAGGTCCAGATGATGAAGCACGGCATTCCCAACCACTGCATCAAAGGACATATCCTTGAATGGCAGCCTTTCTGCCTGACAAGAGACAAGGGTGAGGTTCGGAGTTTGAGGTTTGGGGTTCGACATTCGTGATTCGACATTCGTGATTCGACATTCGTGATTCGACATTCGCAATTCTTTTCTTGCTGCCATAGCCAGCAATTCCTCAGAAATATCTGTCGCAAAAACCATAGCCCCTGTTTGGACAACCTTAAGGGTATATTCTCCGGTGCCGCATCCAATCTCCAGCACCCTCATCCCCTGAGCAATACCGCAGGCTTCAATAATTAAGCTGCTTCTTCGCTGAACCCTTTTTTTGCCGGCAAGGGTAGATTCTCCCCAAACAACCTCTGCCCTTTCTGCAATCATGCGATTATGTTCTTGTTCTCTGTGAAGACGCAAAATGATATTACCTCGCAAGTAAGCGTTCAGCTATCAGCCGTCAGTTATTAGCCACCACCCCTTGCCAGCAAAGGATGCAAGGCATTATTAATTGCGAATTGCGAATCTCGAATCGTGAATCTGTTCCATTTCTGCAGATTCGCAATCCGCGATTCGAGATTTGCGATTTAAGAAATTTGCCTTGATTTTTATGGTTGGAGTTTAGGCTTTAGCCTTTCACTGCTGATAGCTGACAGCTGAACGCTTACTTCTACCAGATAGCCATACTTCCCTGATGCTTAGGCGATCGTTGTTCCTGCTGTTGTGTCTTTGGAGTAAATCCCATCTTTCCCTCATACTTGTTATTATAAGCAACAATAGAATCGCAAATGGAAGAAACCATGTTATCCCTGAATTCTTCACTCCTCAATCTGTTCTCTTCAAACGGATTAGTAAGAAATCCCACCTCAATCAAAACCGCAGGCATCATCGCATCCCTTAGCACCCAAAAGAAGGCACTCTTTGCACCACGGTTTGCCATGCCCATGTTTTCACATGCTATTGACTGAATCAATTCAGCCAATTCTATGCTTTCATCAATAAACTCTTGTTGAGCAATATCACCGAGAATAAGTTTAATCATATCTATATTATTAGATTGGTCTTTCTTTTCTAAAGTAATTACCTCATTTTCAGCAGCAGCCAGTGCCCTTGAGGCATCATCTGATGCCTCTGTGGAAAGATAAAAAACCTCAAATCCATGTGCCTTGCTGGCATATGAGGCATTGCTATGAATAGAAACAAACAAATCTGCATTCTTATAATTGGCAAATCGCGTTCTTTCACGCAACGGAATGAAATAGTTGCTGTCACGGGTAAGAAGAATATTAACATCAGGCAATGCCCTTTGAAGGGCAAATCGTAATCTCTTTGCGATATCCATAACAACATTCTTTTCTAACAGCCCTGTTTTTCCTACTGCTCCTGAATCATTGCCTCCATGTCCTGGATCAATTACAATTGTCATAATCCTGACACTATCTGGTGGGCTGTTTTGTGCTGCCAAATTATCAGAGGTGCTGTCTTTTTGTCCATCACTATCCATTATCTCCAGACTATTTGATTTTTCTTGCACAGGATTTTTCACCTGCTCCTCATAGATTCTATTAGTTAATTTTATTGGGCTGATTGTTGCTGAGACAGTATCTTTGGCAGAAGCAGCATCTTTGCTAAGCAAATTGGATGTTGGAGGAAATCGTCGGGTCATTTCTTCCTTCATAGAAGAGACATAGGTTTCTTTAGAATCTATAATTAATCTTTTATCAGCCTTATCCCATCTTATTAAGAGATTAAAGGGATTAGCAAAGTTGCTGACAATAAAGCTCAAGGGAATAAATATTCTTCCGGTAATTAACCTGAGCGGAGCATCCATTTTATAATAACGGTTATTTATCTGAACATTTGGGCTGCCGATACTAAAGTTAAGGGTATTTTTATCCTTGGTCAGTACCACTACCTTAGTAATTGGATTCCATTGCATATATGCCTTGAATATCTTTGCTATCTCAGACAGACACACCATGGTCTGTCCATCCTCAACCACACATCCCAATGTTACCTTTAATCGATTAACATTATCTATAATTGCAATGCTTTCTCCAAACACAGAAAAGGGAAAAAAACAAATTATAAGAAGTAGTCCAATCCTTATTCTTTTCATCTAATCACCACTGTAGATTTGATATAATTTTAATGAGTATACCATAATTTACTGCTTTTGTCAAATAAATAATGGGCAGTTCAGCAATTCTAATTATGGAAAAAAGATTCCCGCAGAGATCGCATAAGAATTCGCAAAGAACGCAGAGGAAGAGAGAAAAAGATGAGATTTTCATCATTTACTCTCTTCTTTAGCCTTATCTCTGCGGACTCTGCGAAAACTTTGCGACCTTTGCGTGCCAAAATAAGAATTGCTGAATCATGACAAACTTGTGGAAGAATGGAAACTGGCGAAAAAAAATAAAAAAATGCTTGACAGAAATAAAATAGTATGGTATGCTTAATATCAGCTTCTTTTCTTATTGAAGAGAGGTTATTTTTTTCGTCAATTTTGTCTCAGGTGTGAGCTTAAGTGTATGAAGAAAGAAGGTATCGTCATGATTTCTTAAAAAGGGACACATCGTTGATTGGCTTCAGGGTATTTTACTTAGAGAGTGACCTTTTTATTTTAGCTGAAACCATGCTTGAAAAACAGGCATACGATTCCTTATCAGGACATTATTTAACAATTAAAAGATATATCCAGAGGGATCCGGAATTTAGGCATACCTTTTCTCCATATCTGATTACAGAGTCAGCACCTGAAATTATTCGTCAAATGAGTAATGCTTCAGGATTAGCAGGGGTTGGCCCCATGGCTGCTGTAGCTGGAGCTGTTGCGGAGGCTGTAGGGAAAGAATTACTGGCATATTCTCAGGATATTATTGTTGAGAATGGTGGAGATATTTTTTTAGATACGAGTATACCGAGAAAGATTGGGATATTGGCTGGATCATCTGTGTTATCTGAAAAAATAGCTCTTTTGATTGAGCCTGGCAGATGGGGGGTTTGTACATCCTCTGGTACAGTTGGTCATTCCATTAGTCTTGGGAAGGCTGATGCCTGTGTGGTTGTATCTGAATCTGCTTCACTATCGGATGCTGCGGCAACAAGGATAGGTAATATCATTCAAACACATGCAGACATCCCTGAGGGATTAAGTCTTGCACAAGAAATTGTTGGTGTTTTGGGTGTTGTGATTATTAAGGATGATAAGATAGGTGTTTGGGGAAAGATTGAATTGGTAGGGCTGTAGTGATGATTCTTGCAAATTCAAAATGAGTTACAAAAAATATCTTGACACAATACAGATTTTATGGTATACTATTATTTCTTAATAATAAAGTGAGGGATAAAATTGGCAAGGGATATAATTATTCTTGCATGTGCAGACTGCAAGAGACGAAATTACAATACGACGAAAAATAAAAAGAAACATCCTGCAAAGATGGAGCTAAAGAAATATTGTCCTTTTTGTCGGATACATGTTGTTCACAAGGAAACAAAGTAGGCCTGTGGCTCAATTGGTAGAGCATCGGTCTCCAAAACCGAGGGTTGCAGGTTCGAGTCCTGTCGGGCCTGCCAGTATTATTAATGAGATTATGTAATGCAGGTAAAACAAGTTTTGCACTTCTAATGTGAGAATTGCTCGAATTTTGCTACTATGGTTGCGATTATACGGGTCGAACAAATTTGGATTATAATTTGAAAGTGTAAGAAAAAGATGAAGAAACAAATAATAGAAATTATTGATAAATCTAAGAAATTTTTCAGAGAAGTCTGGGTTGAAGTTTCTCCTAAAAACGGTAAGGTTTCATGGCCTACAAAAAAGGTTATTATGGGAGCAACCGGGGTGGTAATTGTTTGTGTGGCAATAATTGCTACCTATATCTGGATTGTGGATACTATTTCTATTACCTTATTAAGTTTTGTGATGGGAAGATAAAAAAATGGCATGGTATGTAATTCATACATATTCAGGATATGAAAATAAGGTGAAGCTTAATCTGGAAAACAGGCTTGAAGCCATGAATTTGTCGGACAAGGTCTCACAGATAGTCATCCCTACCGTAGAGGTTACAGAGGTAAAGGGTGGGAAAAAGGCAACTGTTGCCAAGAAATTTTTCCCAGGCTATATATTGATAGAGATGGAATTGTCTGATGATACATGGTATGTAGTTAAGCATACGCCTGGAATTTTCGGATTTGTAGGTGACAAAAACAAGCCAATGCCTTTAAGTCAGGCAGAGGTAGATACTATCCTCAAGCAGATTTCCGCAGGTGCTCCAAAGCTTAAACCTCGCATACAATTCCAGAAAGATGAGGCAATCAGAGTAATTGAGGGACCGTTTAAGAACTTTATTGGGACAGTAGGCGAAATAGATGCTAAACATGGGAAATTACGAGTAATGATGAATATTCTTGGTAGAATTACCCCTGTTGAGGTTGAATTTTGTCAAGTAGAAAAGATGTAGATGTTAAAATTAAAAATTATGAAAGAGGAGGGTATTATCTCTTCTTTTGTAACTTTTCTTTCATAATTCATAATTTTTAATTAGTATGAGGATGGTATGATATGGCAAAGAAAAAGAATATTAAAAAGATAATAAAGTTGCAGATTCCTGGAGCAAGGGCAAACCCAGCTCCACCTGTTGGTCCTGCTTTGGGACAGGCAGGGGTTAACATAATGGAATTTTGCAAGGCTTTTAATGCTAAAACAGCAGCTCAGGAGGGATTGATCCTTCCAGTAGTGATTACGGTCTATGATGACAGATCGTATACCTTTATTCTTAAGACTCCACCTGCTGCTATTCTTTTGGCTAAGGCAGCTGGTGTGCCAAAGGGATCTGCTGTGCCAAATAAACAAAAAGTGGCTAAAATATCGATTGAAAAGGTTAGGGAGATAGCAAAAACAAAGATGCCTGACTTGAATGCAAATGATGTTGAGGCAGCTACAAAACAGATTATGGGTACTGCCAGAAGCATGGGGATTGACATAATGTATTGATTAAGTAAGCTATTAGCAGTCAGCTTTCAGCAGTCAGTTAAGAGCAGAAAACATGGTCAATGTAATCGTAAATCTTAATTTGCGTTTGTGAGTTAGTTGATAGCTGATAGCTGAAGGCTGATACCTGAAAGCTTACAAAAGAGGGTGAATAGAATGTCTAAGATAGGTAAAAAATTAAGTCAGGCAATGGGTATGATTGATAAAGTCAAGATGTATGAGGTTGACGAAGCAATTGAACTGGCAAAGGCGGCATCGTTTGTAAAATTTGATGAAAGCGTTGATGTTTCTATAAAGCTTGGGGTAAATCCGAAGCATGCAGATCAACAAGTGCGAAGTACGGTTGTGCTTCCGCATGGTACAGGGAAAAAAGTAAGAATTGCTGTCTTTGCTAAGGGTGAAAAGGCTCTTGAAGCAGAAAAAGCAGGGGCTGATATTGTTGGGGAAAAGGACTTAATTGATAAAATAAAGGCAGGATTTTTAGATTTTGATGTTTCCATTGCTACCCCTGATATGATGAAGGATGTTGGGCAATTGGGAAAGGTTCTTGGTCCTCGTGGATTGATGCCCAATCCCAAATCAGGTACTGTAACCATGGATATAGAACGGGCTATTAATGATGTGAGATTAGGGAAAATAGAGTTTAGGTGTGATAGCTTTGGAATAGTTCATTCATCTATTGGAAAGGTTTCCTTTGCCATAGACAAACTGCATGATAATTTCAGGGCATTCTTTTTGGCTATTCTTAAGGCAAAGCCACAAACAGTTAAGGGACAATATGTCCGTGGTGTAGATATTTCAACCACTATGGGACCAGGGATAAAGATTGATTCAAAAATAGCTAAGAAGATAGCAGAGGAATTATAACGGAGTTTGATGAATTGTGGGGTTTGCGGAGTTAAGGAAGTTAAGGGTTGAGAAGTTTTTCTTCAGCTCTATAGACTCTTTAAGCTCTCAGTGGTTTCTGATCTGACAGCTGACCTCTGATAACTGAATGCTTATATAGGAGTAAAGAGGATGCGGATAGTACAACAACAAAAAGCAGAAAAGGTTGAATTATTACGGAAAAAGATACAGGAGAGCAAGGGTATTATCCTCACTGATTATCGAGGGATAACGGTTTTTGAGATTACTGAATTGCGGAAAAAGTTAAGGGAGTGCGGGGCAGAGTATCGGATTTGTAAGAATAATCAGATATTAAGAGCCACAGCAAAAAATGGTGTTTCTCCTCTTAAGGATTTTTTGACAGGTACAACAGCTGTAATTATTGGTTATAAGGATTTTGTGGCTCCTATTAATATTTTAGTAGCCTTTATGAAAGAGGCAAAAAAACTTGAGATTAAGGCAGGAATGCTTAAAGATGGTAAGGCATTGACAGGCAATGATGTGAAGGAAATTGCCAAGCTGCCTCCAAGAGAGATTCTTATTGCTCAGGTAATTGGTACTATACAGTCTCCTCTCACTGGATTGGTAAGGGTGCTTTCTGCACCTATGAGGGATCTGGCTTGTGTATTAAAGGCTATTGGTGAAAAGTAAGCTGACAGCTAACAGCAGTCAGCAGTCAGTAAAGAACAGAAAACAACGGATAAATGTAGCGCAAATTTTTAATTTGCGCTTGTGGGTTAGCTGAATGCTGATAGCTGACGGCTGAACGCTTACTGATACAGAATAGAATAATAAGTAGTGAATGGAGGTGTGAGAAAGATGGCTATTGCAACAAAGGAAGAGATAATAGATGCTATCTCTGGTTTGAATGTCTTGGAATTGTCTGAACTGGTAAAATCCTTGGAAGAAAAGTTTGGGGTTTCAGCTGCTATGCCCATGGGTATGGGTATGATGCCAATGGTTGGTGCTGCAGCAGCTCCTGCTCAGGAAGAAGAAGAGAAGACAGAGTTTGATGTTATTTTGGCATCAATTGGTTCAAATAAGATCCAGGTAATTAAAGAGGTTCGTGCTATTACCAGTCTTGGCTTGAAAGAGGCTAAGGATTTGGTAGATGGTGCTCCTTCAGAGATAAAGAAGGGGATAACAAAGGAAGAGGCAGGCGAGATTAAGAAGAAATTAGAAGAGGTTGGAGCTACCATAGAGGTTAAGTAACTGAAAGTTAATGATTAACAGTTATGGTACTGTTTGCGGCCAACTACTATAGAAACGATTATAATTAATAATTTGGGAAAAAAGATTTCAGGGCATAAGATATTCTTGTGCCCTGAAACTGTCAAGGGTGGTTCATGGAGTGCGAAAGCTTGCATTTGCAAAGTATTTCAAAGCCGTAGGGGCAAGCCCCTGTGCTTGCCCTCTCTGCAAGCCCCTGTGCCTGCCATCTGTTTCACTCACAAAATCGAATGTCTCAGAACCAATAAGGGAATGTAAATGAAATTACCTTTACACTTCCTAATTGTAGCTGCAGGATTTATCCCTGCCCGATGAGCGACCTATAAAACAAAAACTGTAAATAAAATGTAAGCTTTATTTACGGTTCCTAAGTTGATGGTTAATTTTTATAAACCGCTAAAAGCGGTTATCTGATTTGTTTGTTTTTTGTTCACCCTGATAAATCAGGGTGCTGTACTCAAAACAAGATGAGGATAGCACCCTGATTTATCAGGGTGGGGTCAATAAGTAATTAATGGAGGCTAAGGTTTATGGAGGAATTGTTTAAGACACCTCGCTTGTCTTTTGCTAAATCTAAAGAGGTGGTTGATATCCCCCCGCTTATTGCCATTCAGGAAGACTCGTATGAATGGTTTTTGCAGAAACATGTTAATCCGGATAAACGCAAACTGCAAGGACTACAACAGGTGTTTTCAGAGACATTTCCTATTACTGATTTTAATAATCGAGTAGTTTTAGAGTTTATTGGGTATACACTCGGAGAAACAAAATATACAGAAGAAGAATGTCGCGATAGGGATGTAACCTTTGGTGTGCCGTTAAAGGTGAGATTGCGTCTTGTAAATCGTCAGAGCGGTGAAATACGAGAGCAGGAAGTTTTTATGCGGGATATGCCATTGATGACAAAAAGGGGTACCTTTATCATCAATGGGGCAGAAAGGGTTATAGTCAGTCAGTTACACAGATCCCCGGGCATACTGTTTTCCTATGACTCTCAGGAAAAGATATATTCATGCCGTCTTATTCCTTATCGTGGGGCATGGGTAGAGTTTGAGCTTGATTCTAATAATGTTATTAATGTAAGATTGGGCCGCAAGAGAAAAATGTCTGCTACTATTCTTTTAAGAGCCATGGGATATTCATCAACAGATGAGATTATTAAATTATTCCATCCTGATATGAAAGCCTTACCTGTGGATGAAAGATTGATTGAAATGCGTCTGGCAGAGCCGATCAAATTTGGATCCGCTGTTTTTCCTATTGGACTAAGGATAACTAAGGCTTTTGTAGAGCAATTGCAAGAGTCAGGGATGTCTGCGGTCAAGGCTTTGTCATCAGATGCAGCCATCCTCTTAAATACATTAGAAAAAGATATCAGTACCTCAACAGATGATGCATTGCTCAAGTTGTATACAGTATTAAGACCAGGTGAGCCGCCAACCCACGAAAATGCCAAACAGGCTTTCGAGAGATTGCTGTTTGATCCTGAACGATATGACCTGTCTGAGGTAGGAAGATACAAAATAAATCAAAAGTTAAATCTGAATATTCCCCTGAATCAATGGATATTGACTCAAGAAGATATTATTGAATCCCTTAAATATCTCATAAAGATTGTGATGAAAGAGGGAGAGATTGATGATATTGATCATCTTGGAAACAGACGGGTTCGGCCTGTAGGTGAGTTATTACAAGACCAGCTTCGAATTGGTTTTTCCAGGCTTGAGAAAAGCATTAAAGAAAGAATGACCATACAGGATGTTGAGACCATGACCCCGCAGTCAGTGGTAAATATAAAGCCTGTAACTGCATCCATAAATGAATTTTTTGGTTCAAATCAACTTTCACAATTTATGGATCAAACCAATCCGCTGGCTGAATTAACCCATAAACGCAGACTTTCTGCACTTGGACAGGGAGGATTATCCAAGGAACGGGCTGGGTTTGAGGTTCGTGATGTGCATTATTCTCATTTTGGAAGAATATGCCCGATTGAAACACCAGAGGGTCCAAACATTGGGTTGATTGTGTCTATGTCTGTTTATGGTAAAATAAATAAGTATGGATTTATTGAAACCCCTTACCGTAAGGTGATTGATGGTGTAGTAACCAATGAGATGGAATATATTTCAGCAGATAAAGAGACAAAATGTATCATTGTTCAGGCAGACATTGCTACAGATGAGCATGGAAGGATGATAGGTGAGGTGGTGCCTGCTCGGTCAAAGGATGATTTTCCATTGGTTCTACCCTCTCAGGTTAATTATGCAGGAACATCATTAAAACAGATAATCAGTGTTTCAACCGCAATGATCCCATTTCTGGAGCATGATGATGCTAACAGGGCATTAATGGGTTCAAACATGCAGCGGCAGGCTGTTCCGCTTCTTTATACCCAGTCACCATCAGTAGGTACAGGAATGGAGTATTATGTAGCAAGGGATTCAGGGATAGTTGCTTTTGCTGATGTTGCGGGAATAATTAGCAGGGCAACAGCCACAAAGATTATTCTTAGCGGTAATGATGGTCAGGAATATCAATATAATCTGATAAAGTTTAAGAGATCTAATCAGGCTACATGCCTTCATCAAAGACCTATTGTTAAAAAGGGAGATAAGGTAAAGAAGGGACAACCTCTTAGCGAGGGAACCGGTACTCAGGGTGGAGAGCTTGCCTTGGGCAAGGATGTCCTTGTAGCATTTATGCCATGGAATGGTTATAACTTTGAGGATGCTATCATTATCTCTGAAAGGCTTGTCAGGGATGATGTCTTTACCTCTATTCATATTGAGAAGTTTGAGATTGAGGCAAGGGATACTCAGCTTGGGGCTGAGGTGATTACCCGTGACATTCCCAATCTTGGGGATGAAGCGATGCGGGATCTTGATGGGAATGGTATTATCAGGGTTGGTGCTTTCGTTAAATCAGGGGATATTCTGGTAGGAAAGATTACACCAAAGGGAGAAACAGAGCTTACACCCGAGTATAAGCTGCTTCATTCTATCTTTGGCGAGAAGATTCGTGAAGTTCGTGATACATCACTTCGTATGCCTTATGGAAATGAAGGAATTGTTATTGATGTTAAATATTTCTCAGCAAAGGGCGGCGATGATTTGCCGGCTGGTGTAGAGGAATTAGTAAAGGTTTATGTGGCAAATAAACGGAAGATTACTGTTGGTGATAAGATAGCAGGAAGGCATGGAAATAAGGGTGTTATAGCCAAAATTGTTCCAGAGGCAGACATGCCTCATATGGAAGATGGTACGCCTGTGGATATGATATTAAACTCTCTTTCTGTGCCGTCCAGAATGAATATTGGACAGATATTAGAAACACATCTTGGGTGGGCAGCCAGAAAGTTGGGAGTAAAATTTGCCTGTCCTGTTTTTGATGGGGCTACTGAGGCTGAAATTGAACAGGCATTGATTAAGGCTGGACTTCCTGCAGATGGGAAAATAGCTCTTTATGATGGAAAAACAGGGGAAAGATTTGAACAAAAGGTAACGGTTGGATATATCTATATCCTTAAATTAGCTCACTTGGTAGAGGATAAGATTCATGCCCGTTCTATTGGTCCGTATTCATTAGTCACCCAGCAGCCGCTTGGTGGAAAGGCTCAGTTTGGCGGACAGCGGCTTGGTGAGATGGAGGTGTGGGCACTTGAGGCTTATGGTGCATCCCATGTCCTGCAAGAGTTTCTTACAATTAAATCAGACGATATTATCGGCAGAGCAAAGGTTTATGAGGCGATTGTTAAGGGTGAAAATGCTGCTAACCCCGGAGTTCCTGAATCATTCAATGTGCTTGTTCATGAATTACAAGGGTTGGGTCTGGATGTAAAGATATTGGATGATAATAATAGAGAGATAGAAATAACCAGTATGATAGAGGAAAGACGAGCACAAGATACAAATAGAATGTTGCGGGATAGAGAGATGCGGGATTTGGCAGATTTGGGATAGAATAAGATGAAGAATGAGTTGATGGGTAGTAAAATAGCAAAATATTTTTCCAAATTCTTTTATGATTTAGGAATGATGCTTATAGGAGCGGCAATATTAGGTAAAATATTCGGGAAAGAGCTAACAGGTGAAGTAATAATTGCAGTAATTCTGGTATCAGGTTATTTTATTATTGCAGGAGCAGTGATAAGTATATTCATAAAAGTGGAGGACAAATAATGATTACTTTGAATGGTTTCTTTTATCTTTTAATAGTTTTTGGAGTGGTAATGAGCATTATTGCCTTTGGTGCAATATTTATTGTCCAACATTACGAAAGTAGGAAGAAGTCTCTTGTTAAGCATCCCTGATTATAGAAGAAACAAGCTGTTTGAGTTAAAAAATCGTAACCGTTCAGGTAGTGTAGGAAAAGGAGATGTGGGGGATTATGGAGGAGATAAGGAGATATAGGGATTAGAAAAATATGAGGATAATACAACTTATCCCCTTAGGAATGATAACCCTGTAATCTTCCCTTCGATTTTAA